>JAISAX010000461.1 GCA_031266495.1 Opitutaceae bacterium | reverse complement strand
GACGTCGTAGATTCCACCGGCTCCTGGAGTCGTGAAAGGATGGATTGGAAAAACGGAGCCTATGACGGTCTCAACTCCGTCGTCGGCACGAATTTTATCGTTACTAATGGACAAACCGGAGACCACCACGTCGATCGTTTCTTTGATGCTGGAATTACCATCCAGGAAGGCACCTACACCATCACCTTCTCCATGGGCAAACTCGACAGCCTTGCCTTCATGTCCAACAAATTCGCCGGTCTCATCAGCGACTCCTGGAGCTGGAACAATCGTATCACTTCCGGGATGACAATCGAATCCGGTCCGACCCCGAACACGGAAAACAAGTGGGTCACATGGAAAATCACTTACACCGTGGATGCTGAAACCAAAAGCGCAGCGGGCACCTCCGTCGTCGGCACCAGGTTGGGTTTTGCCATTCTCGCCAGTGGTGATGGCTCCTCCTCCAGCTACGCCTTTGACAATCTGACCATCGCCTACACGCCAAACAGCGTTGTCCCCGAACCGGCCACGACCGCCGCGCTTGCCGGCATGATAGTGCTGCTTGCGGTCCTCGGCTTCCGCGCCCGCCGCCACCGCTGAGAGAGAGCAAATCCAGGATCCCCTCCCCCCCCCCCCCTCCCGATGACCATTCGTATCCACGGCGTCATTGCCAGCTTTTGTGTGGCAACATTCCTGCACGGACAAAGCGGCGACATCATCAGGTATGATTTCGAAAACGCGCTCTCCGACTGGGAAATCCACAAATCCGACGGTGGCAAAAGCCGTGCCGTCCCGGAAGCCGTGCACACCGGGAAACTCGGCCTGCTCGTCACCGATCCTGACGAAACGGGCGGCGGCGAAATCCATTCCGCCCCCGTTCCGGCAAAACCCGGGAAAACCTACCGGGTTCGATTCCAGGCCCGCGGCATCGAGGGCAAGGGACTCGGCGTGTATTTGCTTTTCACGGACGAATCCGGAAAATGGCTCAACGATTCCCGGCAGGGAAACGAGATCGTGGTCACCGTGCCGGAAGGCCCCGGCGACTGGAAACAGCACGCCATTGCCGGCAAAGCGCCGGACTCTGCGACGCACCTGCGTGTTCGCGTTCATTCCTACGGCAAAGCCGTGGTCACCGCCTGCGTGGATGACATCGAAGTCACCGAACTCTCACCCGAGGAGGCGGTCGTTGCCCTTGGCGGACCAGTCGCATCCCGGGCCGCGATTGACCGGACGGTCTCCATGCTGGCATCCGCGCCCATCGTCTTTGGCGCGCGCATCACGGACAGGCAGGCGTGGGATGCGTTCGGGAAACGCGCCCCCAACCTCATCGCCGAAGCCGACGCGCTCCTCGCCAAACCCATCCCCGAAATCACCGACAACCTTTTTCTCCTCTTCAAAACCCGGGGCACCCGCGTCGAATACGAACGCCCCAACCACGCTCGCCGCGTGCGAATCCGTCTCCTCACGCTCGCCGAGTGCGTGACCAATTCCGGCAAATACCTTCCCGCCATCGAGGAGACCCTTCGCGCCATCCTTGCCGAAAAAACCTGGGTTCTCCCCGCGCACGACGCCACCCTGGAAAACCTTGAGGGCAAAATCGTGAACATCGATCTGGAAGCCGCCGTCCGGGGCGCGACCATTGCCACGGCCATCTCATGGCTCGGCGACCGGCTCGACCCGCAACTTCGCGCCCGGGCGGTGGCCGAACTCGACCGCCGCGTCGTCCAGCCCTACCTCGCGAAAATCCGCTCCGGTCCGCTCGGGAAACTCTGCTGGTGGACCCATGCCCCGACGAACTGGAACGCCGTCTGCCATTCCCAGGTGCTCATGGTCGCGCTCTCCACCGTGCCCGACATCCGCACCCGCGCCGAAATCGTCGCCGGCGCCCGGGTGTATTCGTCACGCTACTACGACGGATTCACTCCCGACGGGTATTGCTCGGAGGGGCTTGGCTATTGGGGATACGGGTTTGGTCACTACGTCCTTCTGGCCGAGGCCATGCTGCGGGCCACAAACGGGGAACTCGATTTTTACAAGCCGGACGTGGTTCGCGCCGTGGCCCGTTTCCCCGAACGCCTGAGGATGGCGGGCAACGTTTATCCCTCGTTCGCCGACTGCCCCCGTTATCCCGGGCCGACGCCCTGGATCACCGACATCATCGACGCGCGCCTGAACAACAAAATCCACGACCGGGAACATTTGCTGACCGCCTCCGCCATCAACGGACCGCTCCAGGGCACCCTGCCCGAAATCGCCATTTTCTCGTTCCCCCTGCCCACCCCCGACAACGGCTCCCTCACCGTGGCCTCCGCCCGGAACACCACGAACAACGATGCCGCGCCCGCGCTCAACAACGCTCAACGCGGCTGGTTTCCCCAGGCCGGGATTCTCGTCTGCCGTTCAGGGACGGACGATCCCTCGTATCTGGAAGTCGCGATCAAGGGCGGGCACAATGCGGAAAATCACAATCACAATGACGTGGGCGGATTTGTTCTGGCGCTCAATGGCCGCAGCCCGGTGATTGATCCAGGCCTCGATGTTTACACCGCCAACGACACCTATGAAACCACGGAGTTGAAAAGCTCCATCGGGCACTCCGTCCCCCTCGTCGCGGGCCAGACCCAGCGCCCCGGACGCATCGCGGCGGCCAAAATCCTGCGAACCGGTTTCAGCCCGGAACAGGACGTGTATTCGCTCGACCTTACCGCGCTTTACAACGTCCCCCAACTCGTCCGCCTCACCCGCACCTTCACCTGTTCGCGCCAGGGCAAAGGCTCGCTCACCATCATCGATGAAGTGGAATTTTCAATACCCCGGACTTACGAAACGGCACTCATCACGTTTGGAGAAATCACGCCTTGCGCGCAATCCGCGGCATCAGGCCGGTCCACTGCCACTGCCATCAGCATAACGGACGGTCCCGCCTCCATCATGGCCGAGTTTGTCGCCACAACCCCCGGTAATGGCATCCTCAAAACCAGCGTTCGTCCGCTGAAAACACGTTTTGAAAACCCGCCCAAACGGCTGGCCGTCAGCCTCGATCAACCCGTTTCCCGCGTCACCCTCGCGTTGAAAATCACGCCTCAAACAACCCCATGACAACAGGAGTTTTCACGATGCGAAAGAGGCCGGCCAAACGCCCGTTTTTCCCCGCGCGCCCGCGTCCGTACCCGCGCCCGCGCCCGGCGTTCACCCTGGTGGAATTGTTAACGGTGATTGCCATCATCGGCATCCTTGCCGCCATCCTCATCCCCACGGTTGCCAGCGTTCGCAAAAAAGCCCGCGGCGTCCAGGCCGCCAGCAACCTCAGGCAACTCGCCACGGCGCAACTCATGTTTGCCACCGACAACAAGGACTACCTCCCCGCCACCTGGAATTACGAGGTTCCTTCAGACTCCTCCGAGCCGCGCTGCACATGGATGACCCGCATCGGCCCCTGGCTGTATCCAATTCTCAACGGCAAGGAAGACGGTCAGCTTCGCTCGTTTCGTTTCAAGACAGACACCGTTTTCGACATCCCCGGCGCGGACAAGGGCACGCTTTCAAGCGAGAAAAAAACCATCGCGATGAACGGCAAGCTGGCATCCACCACATGGCCTTATGCCAAATCGAGTTTGTCGGACATGCCCCGCCCCTCCGCCACCGTTCTGCTGGGCGAAATCGTTGAGCGAAACACCGACACGATGGGCCCTCACGATACCGGCGGAAAACACCTGGGCGATACCGACACCCCCAACTTCCGCCGCGACGGAACGAAGGCGTTGATGGCTTTTTGCGACGCGCACGTCAAAGCGCTCACGGTTGAGGAGCTTGCCGATTCCGACAAAGACGCGGGCAACAGCCTCTGGCGCTGGTGGTAGCCTGTCCTCCCCCCCCCCCCCCTCCCCGTCCGCCTCGCTGTTGCTGGTGGACGCGGGCGCCGTCATTCAACCCATCACGGGACCGCTTGATCACAACGGAACCGCGCCCGTCAGCATCGGAGGTTTTGTCGAAAAAATTTCCGGGACCGAACTGGTTGGCCGCAGTGATTTTTCCGGCGGCTGGGGGATACGCGCACCCGTATTCCGTTTATTATTACCTGCGCACGGACAAACCCGTCAAAATCTGCCTCGCCGCCAATGCCAGAAAACTTCTCACATTCCTTAACTCCTTGCTGCGTCCGGCACACTCTGCTGACCTGCCGTCCTCCTGATCGGTTCCCCTCCGGTCTCTTCTCCGGGCTAGCTCCCCTCCGCTCTGCCCTTAGCCTCTGCTTTCCCCTCTTTCTTTCTCTCTCCCTTCTCACTACCATTTCCCTTTCAAGATAGTTGCTTACGTGAGGCATCGCATAACATCAGTTATGTAACTGAAGTTACGCGGACGGCCATGAAGAGGCACGGGCTTCCAGCCCGTGGACGACGCGCAGCGTCGCCCTTTGCCTCCAGACAAGATCATTTGTTTGAGAGAATGACAGTTGTTTACAGTGAATGACACGAAGGTGAGCAGGGAGGCGGCGCTTTACTGCCGATCCGTCCACGGGCTGAAAGCCCGTGCCACGCGGAGAGGCAACGCTCACGGGCTGGAAGCCCGTGCCACTTCACATTGCGGGCGGGACGCCCGCGCCACAGGCTTCCGTGCCAGTGCCGTTGTTTCCAGAAAACTTCCCTTATCGGGGCATCAGGCCGGATGAGAGCCTGGTGTTGTTTTCGATTTTCACACCGGAGACGGCGGCGGGAGGGGGGGGGAGGGTGCCGTCGGTGGTGTTGCCTGTCACGACGAGCGTGAGCGGGGCGCGGTTGTTTTTTGCCGGTTGCACGGAGAGCGCGTCTTTCCAGCCGTAGATGAAGTTGCCTTGCACGAGGCCGAAGAGGGTGTTGCCGGGCGCGAAAACGATGGCGGGGCTGTGGCCTTTGACAACCGTGGCGGTTTCGGTGCCGGTGGCCTTGGCTTTGTCGTCTTCGTCCGTGAAAAGGAGATACGGGATGGCCTGGGCTTCGGCGGCTTTTCGGGTTTCGGCGGCAACGGCGTCGTCGGCATCGGCTTCGATGGGGGTTTCGCGGCGGAGGATGTTGTCTTTGATGAGCACGGTGTCGGCGCGGCCCTTGACGTTGACGATGAGGTCCTCGCAGGGAAGGCGGGAGACAAACTCGTTGTGCATGATGGTGAGGCGTCCCTGATCCACTTTGTCGATACGGCCGTTGATGAACTTGTTGCCGCTGATGGTGACGTCGCGTCCGCGCTGGATCGTGATGGCGGTGGAGCGTTCGGTGAGTTCGCTGACGAAGAGGTTGCCGTCGATGTGAACGGAGCCCGCTCCGTAACGGTCTTCCTTGTTGGCGGGGCCGTGATGGAGGCGGATGAAGGGACCGAGGTATTTGGCGGGCGTGTCCCACCAGCTCCATTCGGAGGACCAGGGTTCGTGGCGGACGATGATCTGGTTGCCGGTAATGAGGAGTTTTTCGCCCCAGTACATGGAGACGATGCCGCCGGCGGTGGAGTTGATGGAGATGTTGTTGGAGAAAACGATGTTTTCGCCGCCTTCGGTGCCGTAGGCGTAATCGGAGATGAAGCGGGCGATGTTGCCGTCGATGACGACCTGGCGGCCCTTGTTGCCCCAGGCGAGGGTGTTGCCGTATTCGGCGTAGTTGTTCTGGATGAGAACGTCGAACGATCCCGAGGTGTGTTTGTTCCAGTTGGCGTCGCCGGGTTTGATGTCGCGGAAGGTTTTTGTAGCGCTGCCGAGGGGGACTTCGGGGGCTTTGCGCGAGGGATCGGGGGAGCCGCCAAACCAGGAGACCTGATATTTCACGTCGCGCGACCAGTTGTCGTGGTGGCGGAAGTTTTCCGTGCCCGTTGAAAAGCTGCTCAGGTTGTTGCCGGTGATCATGCGGTTGCCGCGGGCGGTGACGTTGGCGCAGTTGATGGCGGCGAGCATGGCGTGGAGGCGTTGGCCGGTGGAGTTTTCCAGGACGATGTTGCGGCTGTTTTCGGCGACGAGGAGGCGCTGGTTGTTGTACGAGCCGAGGTGGGTGTATTTTTTGCTGCCGTCGGGGTTGAGGAAGCGGCCTTTGCGGGCGCGCTCGGCGAGGGGGAGAAGTTGGCGCGGGTCGCTGTTTTCCACATGGGCTCCGGTGACGATGAGGTCGCTCGCGCCGTCGGCATAGATGAGTTTCTGGACGGGCGTGGTTTTTTCGGTGGCTCCGTTCCTGGCAAAATCGTGGCGGAGTCCTTCGATGCGCACGCGGTCGCCGGTGACGATGAGAAGGGTTTTGTCGTCGGTGATTTTTTCGGGGATGGGAACGAGGCGGGCCTTGGGGTCAAAGACGAGTGTAATGTTGCCCGGGATACGCAGGGTGCCGGTGTGCCAGTCGCCGGGGGGGATGGTGAGCAGCCCGTCGGATTTTTTGTCGGAGGCGTCGCCTGCGCGGTTGAGGGCGGCCTGGAGGGCGGCGGTGTTGTCGGCGCCGGGTGTGGTGTCAAGCGCGAGCGCGGCGGCGGTCGCGGCGAGAGGGAGAGCCGCAAAAGCGGATAAAATGAGGAGGGTTCGGAGGAGTGGTGTCATGGGTGAAAGGGTGTTTCAGCCTTCAGGTTTTTGTTTGTCAGGCGGTGGCGAATACGAGGGAGATGGTTTCGGAAGGGCGTGTGGTGGCGGGGGTGGGGCGGGTGGCTTTGAAGGGGACGGGATGGCGCAGGCGCTCGGCGTAGTGCCAGAGGCGGTGGAAGGTGATGCGGTTGGAGTCGTGAAAATTGGGCGCGCCATCGTAGCCGACCCGGGCGAGGTAGATGATGTCGTCGCCGTCGAAGTGCCAGTCGATGTATTGGAAACCGGTTTTTTTGTAGGAGGTTTCGGAGTCGAGAGGCTGGTCGTCGGTGAGGAGCGTCGCGCATACGGACCAGTTCCATAGATCGGGCGAGGAACAGAGGGTGAGGACGTTGCGGCGGGAGACGCCGAGGAAAGGCACGTCGGTGGGCGTGCCGTCGGCGAGAGGGATGCGTCCGGCGGCGGGATTGGAGAGCGTGAGGTAGAGGCCGCTGCGGGGGGCGCGGCGGATCGTGAATTTGTGGGTGCCGCCGGGGAAGTCGAAAAAACCGGTGACGGGATCGAAGTCGAGGTGTCTTCCGTTGTCCGATACACGGAGGCGGGCGGCCTGGTCGGGCATGGGTTCGGCGTTGACGCGAAGGATGTTCCAGACAGAGCCGTCGGGCGCGGCCACGCAGTTGCCCTCCAGCCAGCCGGGGTTGGTGGCAATCCCCCAGCGTTCGCGGGGAGCCCAGGCGGGATCGAAGGGGATTTTGTTGCTCATCGTCCAGTTGGCGGCGTCGAGCAGGTCGGCGTCTTCGGGCGCAGAGATGACGAGCGACTGGAAGCCGCGTCCCCAGACGCAGGGGGTGCAATCCTCGAACGCCCGGTAGATGCGCCCTTGATGGACAAGCACGGGGACGGGGGCGCCGTGGTAATTGGGGCCGGTCTCACGGGGGCCGCCGGGAAAGAGGAGGCCGGTGGCGGCATCTTTGGGACGGGTCCAGGTGTTGCCGGCGTCGTCGCTGCGGCGGAGGGTGATGGCGCCGTAACTGCGCGAGCAGCCGAGGAGCCAGAGGGCGCCGCGGTGGAGAAAGAGGGTGGCCCAGTAGATGTTGTCGAGGTGGGAGACGTTGCGCCAGGTGCGGCCGTTGTCGGTGGAGCGGTGAAGGCTGGTGAGCGAGCCGCCGCCGCAGGTGGAGCCGGGGCTGCCGGGGCCGAAATAATCGTGCGTGGCGAGCAGCGTGCCGTCGGGCAGGCGCACGAGGCCGGGGCTGCCGAGGTAGATGCGGGTCGCGGGGTCCTGGTAGTGGACTTCGGTGAACGTCATCGGATTTTCGATTCTCGATTCTCGATTTTCGATTGGACAGGAGGGGGGG
>JAISAX010000454.1 GCA_031266495.1 Opitutaceae bacterium | reverse complement strand
GCTCTTCCGATCTGGCACATCTCAAAAAGTGGACAGATTCCGGAGTGGCGCGGGCGTCCCGCCCGCCGACGGCGAAGCCGCCGGACTGACGAAGCGAACGTAACGCAGACTTCCAGCCTGCATTCCGTCCCGGACTTGCAGACTGGAAGCCTGCGCTACGTTCGCTCCGCGTACCTTCAGCAAGTTCGCCAAGAATTTCGCTAAAATTGACCTTTCGCGCAGCGCGGCGGCGGCGGCGGTGGGGGGGGGAAGGGCGGGGCTATATAATTTTTCCCGCGAGTTGCAGGAAAAAACCGGCTTTCCAGTTTTGCAGCCCTGCCTGCTCGGACAACGGCAGGAAACGCTGCACGTCCTGACGCGCGACATTCCAGTTGATTTTGCGGATTGTCTGCGCAAGCGCGTCGCGAACCCACGCCGCATCAACGGCAAGTTTTTCGCCCGCCCACGGACCGGTTTGCGCGAGCGCGTTTTTGAGCAGTCTGAAATTTGGCGACACCGGCGGCCTCCGCGAGACATACCAGATCAGATCGAACCAATCGCGTCCCTTCACGTATTGGCGGCAGAACAACGCGTGCAATTTCAGCGCGAAACTTGACTCAAGCGTCTGCGTTGTCAGCGGGGTGACGGTCGGGAACGTGAGGTAACTCGTGGTGAATTGCGAACCGGCGGGTGGACGGCAGTCAATTTCGAGTTTGACGCGGATTTTGCGTGTCTGTCCGCCGCGCTCCATCCGCGCCGCGATTGTCAAGAGTTTGCCGATGGAGTCGTTTTTCAAAAACGCCTTTTGCACCGCCGCGCCGACGGACGACTTGTCCGCGATTTCCACGACGACGCCCTCGCCCGCGCAGTCGCTCTGGACAGCGTCGGCGTGGCAAACTCCCGCGACCTCGCACGGCAGACACTGACGACTTGAAACACCGCCTCCGGAATCAGCCCGTGAAACGCCAGCGCGGACTCCGCGCTCACGTGCGAAGTCGAATGCAGCAACGCCGCGAGCGCGAACGGGGGCGGTTCCGTTTTCCGCCACGGCGCGGCGAGCACGAACACCCCTCGTTTGAGCCGCAAAACCTCTCCCGCCTCAACGGAGCGGCTCACCAGCAGCGCCCGCGCGCCGTCCGTCGCCTTCGGGAAACAGTTGCGCATAACCGTCTCGTTAAAAACACCGCCCGGTGGCGACAACTGAACAATCTTTTCCGTCAACGTCTGCATTTTCCATCCTTGTTTCAAAAGGTGGACAGGCCTTGGAGTGGCACGGGCTTCCAGCCCGTGGACGGCGCGCAGCGCCGCCTCCATGCCTCCCCGCCTCCCCCCCCCCCCGCCCCGCCTTTCGCGTGCCCGGACGGGATTCGCCATTTATTCCGCGACTTGACCCTATGCACTTTCGCATCCCGGCCAAGCCTGCTCACGACCATCGGTTTTTCGTAGTAACCATTTTGCTATCCAGCAAGTTATGACGGACGACTCGACATTGGCGTCCGTCAATCGGGCGGGCAATTTCCGGTAAAAACTGGGGCCGGTCCGGAGGCCATGTTTTTATCCGGTTCTCACGTTTCCAAAGCCAACTTCACCCGTCCATTCGCCCACCCGCGCACTCACTCACCCGTTCACCACTCGCTTGCACGATCCGTCCGTATCAGGATTCCGGATTCCCCCCCCCCCACCCACACACACACCATCACACACACAAGCCAAATCGCCATGAACCGATACAGCCATCGCAACAACTCCGCATCCCGTCGGCGCGGCTTCACCCTCATCGGGTATTGGAAATTTCAACTGGGTTCACAAGCATGCGGTTGTAAGTAGGTTATGTGATACGGGGCTGAGTGTGCATGGTAGGGAAACGAAGGCAAGAGAAAGTTGCTGTCATGTTTGCGTCATGCGCATTTTTATCTTCCGGGAGAGAGGAACCGGCGAGCGGTTCGCTAGTTGTGTTTTTGATTTTCGTCAATCTCTCCATTGAGAGCCTTTGGCTCTCTTCCGGGAAGCGAGGCGAGAAATGTGAACCGGATTTTGTATTTATTATTGGATACAAACCGGGAAATTCTTTGTCTGTGATTGTATCCATTATCTAATTACTTGCCCGGGGTTTTCCGGAAAAGGGGGAATTTGTCCGGTGATGTTTCACCTGTTTCCACTGATGTCCGGAAATGTGCCGGTGGCGGGATTCCGGTGGGCTGCGGTCAGTCCTCGTCAGGAGCCAGTGAACATGCTTGCGTCCGGTGCCGGTAATGATGAGGCGAAAGGACCGGCCATTGTGCCATGTGCGGACGAGGTAAAACCGGCTCGTCCGGAGGATGTCGTGCCAGACACCTTTGCGGTCGTTGCGATGGTCGGGGATGGTCAACTGTCTTCTGGATAAGGGCGGCAAGCGCCGCCGTCATTTTTGTAGTGCTGCCGGAAGGCTTCGGTCAGTTTGCCGATAATAGGATCAACAAGGACGCCGTCGGCGATGGCCTGTTCTTTGATGCAGGCGAAGACGACAGGCGAACCGTAAAAGGGGTTTTCCGGCTGGTTGGGGATGTCGCCGGTCTGTGGTGCCGGGTTTTGCGCAGGTTGTCTCTCATGGGACGGGGGCGGTTATGCTTGTTGCGGGTTGGGTTATCGCGGGTTGGGTTGGAATGTCCGGGATGTGTGTGTATGTGTGTAGCCAGCGCCGGGCGAGGAAAGGAGTCCCTTGGGGCGCGTGGTGATTGGAGGATCGCAAACGCGATTCCGTCATCCCTCGGCACTGTGATTGCGCCTTGCCATTGTGTGTGAACGGCGGTCGGGAATGCGTTGCGAAAAGGGTTATCCGTGGGCGATAGCGGCGGCTTGTTTGATGGCTTCGCGTCCGGACTGCGGCCAGTCATAGAGAGTGGTAACGAGCGTAATCACGGCTTGCTGATTGAGGGCGTCGAGGCCGGTAAGAGAGTCGCAGGCTTTGGCGAGGGCGACGAGGGCACTGTGTCCTCGTTCGCTTCCGTTGAGTTGGTCGATGGCTTTCCGGATGATGGCGGTTGGCTGGTCTGTAGTGCTCATGGTATTCAAAAAAAAAGGGAGGGGAGGGGGGGAGGGCTGACAGGGCGGTTCACGGGCAGATGTTGTCCGGTGTGGCGCGGGCGACGGCGGCGGCGCGGGTGTAACCGCGTCCCAAAACGTTTCTGATCGGGTGGTGACTGTCCTGCGCCTCGGCGAGCCAGCGGGTTTTGCCGGTGGGTTCTCCGTAATAGATTTCAGGTTCCTGCTCCTGCCGGAGCGTGAGGACGATTTTCGGGTATGCTGTTTTCATGCAGGATCTATCTCAATCTATTGTAGGTCAGGGTGTTGAGCTTATGATGGAGCGCCGGAATATCAACACAAAAATACAAAAAATTTACTAATAACATATTGTTCATCAATCGATTGAATAATTTTCAGATGTATCCATTCCACGGATAGCAGGGGTCCGGGGCGAAGGGAGCCCCGGTTAGCCCGGACACGTAGCGCAGCGGAGTCGCCGGGCGTAGCCTTCGTCAGCCTGGACCGGTCGGGATCCGACCGGGAGCCAAGACGTGGAGCGCCGCTACCGCTCCGATGCTCCGCCCCTGTCCCCCGTAATGGCAATGCGACGGAGTGGGGCTTGGGCTTTGCGAAATAGCCATTGCTTCCTC
>JAISAX010000409.1 GCA_031266495.1 Opitutaceae bacterium | reverse complement strand
CACCCAAAACACACCCCACCACCTCCCCACAAAATCTCCCCCCCCCCCCCCCCCCCCCCCCCGCCCCCCCGCGCCGTGTGTGGGGGGGGGGGGGGGGGGGGGGGGGGGGGAGGAAGATTGAATGAAGGCATGTGCGTATCGCCTGACCAACTACATACACCCGATTTACCAATGAGTACCACCACCAGAAAAAAAGCCGCCGTCCGAAAGCCCGCCGCCCGCACCGTCCGCATTGCCATCATCGGCACGGGCGGCATGGCCAACGGCCATGCCAACCGTTTTGCCGAGATCCCGGGCTGCAAGCTCGTCGCCGCCGCCGACATTGACCGCGCCCGCGTGGACGCCTTTTGCGCAAAACACAAAATCCCCGCCGCCTTCACCGACGTCACCGAAATGCTTGCGAAAGTCGAAATCGACGCCGTCTCCGTCGTCACGCCCGACGCCTTTCATGCGCCGCTCTCCATCCAGTGCCTGCAAGCGGGCAAGCACGTGCTTTGCGAAAAACCCCTCGCGCTCAACCACGCCGATGCCAGGGCGATGGTCGCCGCCGCCCGCAAGGCCGGCACCATCAACATGGTCAACTTCTCCTATCGCGACTGGCCCTGTATCCAGGCGGTGAATACTCTTGTCGCCGCCGGCAAGCTCGGCGAACTCCGCCACGTCGAGGCCAGCTACCTGCAATCCTGGCTCGCCAGCAAGGTCTGGGGCGACTGGCGCACCAAGCCCGCCTGGCTCTGGCGCCTCTCCTCGAAGCACGGCAGCAAGGGTGTGCTCGGCGACATCGGCGTACACATTGTCGATTTCGCCACCCTCCCGGCGGGTCCCGTCGCCAACGTTTACTGCAAGCTGAAAACGTTCAAAAAAGCCCCGCGCAACCGCCTCGGTGAATACACGCTCGACGCCAACGACTCCGCCGTGATGACCGTCGAGTTTGCCAACGGCGCGCTCGGCACGATCCACACCACGCGCTGGTCCGGCGGCCACGCCAACCGCCTCTATTTGAAAATCTCCGGCACGCTCGGCTCGATCGAGATCGATTCGGAGCGCACCACCACCGGTTACCGCATCTGCACCGGCCCCGATTTCGACAAGGCGAAGTGGAAGGACGTGCAGGTCAAGTCCACGCCCAACAACTACCGACGTTTCATCGAAAGCATCCGCAGCGGCGTGCAACAACAACCCGACTTCGCGCGCGGCGCCGAAGTCCAAAAAGTCCTCGACGCCTGTTTCCGTTCCGACGAACTCGGCGCGCCGGTCAACGTATAGCGGTTTGAAAAGTGGCACGGGCATCCTTGCCCGTGTTCCGGAGTGGCACGGGCTTCCAGCCCGTGGACGGCGCGAAGCGCCGCCTCCATGCCTCCATGCCGCCACTCCCTCCACTCCGAGCGGGCGGTTGGCGGATTGGCGGAAAAAACCCGTGCAATTCCGAAATTCCGGAACATGGGCTGGAAGCCCATGCCACTCCGGAACACGGGCAAGATGCCCGGATAGAGTATATCATAATATCTTACATTCCAATATGTTACAGATTATGAAATTCACTGTGTCTGTTCTGTGACAAACGATTTCCGGGAAAATGAGGGGTTTCCCTTGACGCAAGCGCCGGAATGACTTTCATCGCCTCCGTTCACATTTTTAATCCGTCACGCCAGTAGGCTGGCATCCAATGATGCCCGCAGATTGAAAAATCTGCGGGCTATTGTTTCTCCCCCTTATGAAGAAAAAAACAGCACTCCTTATTGATGGCGACTGGTTCTGCAAGGGACTCGGCTCCATTCTCAAGTTGCCGGGGCGCAGCCGAACGGGGTCAGGCCGAAGAATGTTAATTTTAGATGATAACAGCATGAAGAAGAAAGAGTACCCGCATTCCAAATTATAACGATGGAACATTAACATTCCCCGGCCTGACCCCTTCGGCGTTTCCCCCCTTCGGCTTTTCCCCCTGCAAAAACGCCCTTGCGTATGATCCGTTACTCTTCCGGCTACCGGCGTCATCCACGAGCGTTATGGGGTACTAGTGTGCAGTCAAAGGTCAAAAGTCAGAAGGTCGAAGGTCGCCAGCAGCCTCGCTACGCGGAGCATTTTGCAGGGATGGCCCGCTCCGGCGGGCCGCTGATGACTTCCGACTTTCTGACTTTTGACCTTTGACTGATCACTAGAATTCCACCCCGAGTTGCGCCTGCACGCCCTCGGCGAACGGATGCTTGATTTCCCTCATCTCCGTGACGAGGTCGGCAAACGCCACCAGCTCCGGCGGCGCGCCGCGGCCCGTGATGACCACATGTTTGCCCGGCGCGCGCGACCGCAACCCCTCGATAACCTCGGCCACCGGCATGTATTCGCATTGCAAGACAATGTTCAGCTCGTCGAGCACCACAAACCTCACCTCCGGGTCGCGCAACGCCCCGAGCGCCACCTCCCAGCCGCCGCGGCAACTGGCGATGTCGGCGGCGCGGTTTTGCGTGTCCCACGTGAACCCCTCGCCGCAACGGTGCCATTCGAGATACGGCCCGGCCAGCGCGCGCATGATGGCCGCGTCGCCGGCCTTGATGAACTGCACGACCACGCTCCGGCGCTTGTGGCCGACGTTGCGCGCGAGCATGCCGAAGGCCGCCGTGCTCTTGCCCTTGCCGTCGCCCGTGTTGACGATGACAAGGTCGCGCCTCTCCCTCGCGGCCGCGATCTTCGCGTGCATCTCGCCCTGCAATTCCTGCATCTGCGAGCGGTGTTTGTTTTCGTCGGTGACGGGTTGGATGGTTGGCATGGCGATGGTTTTTGAGCGGTCCTGTAAATACGTTTTTGAACAGAAGGAAACGAAGAGAACGAAGACGAAACAGAGATGATGAATCAGAACCTGTTTTTATAAGCAGCTTGTGTGGTAAATAATAATCAGCGCCCTTGGTTGTTCTTCGTTCTCTTTGTTGCCTTCTGTTCCATTTCCGGAGGTTCTTTTTTGGAAAAGGCGAGAATCAGGGCAACTCCAGCACAAGACTCTCCACGAACCGGTACCGCACTCCGAAAACATCGAGCAACGTTTGCGGTGTGAGCACCTCGGCGGGCGGTCCGGCTGCGGCGAGACGCCCCTCGTGCAACACCACGACGCGGTCGAGCCGGTAGGCCATGCGCAGGTCGTGCAGCGAAAAAATCACCGTGCGACCGGCCCGCGCCAGTTCGCGCGCGAGCGCTTGCACCTTGAGCGCGTGCCGCGGATCGAGCGCCGCCAGCGGCTCGTCCCACAAGTGCAACGCCGCCTCCGTCACCAGCGCGCGCGCCAGGAGCACGCGCTGCCGCTCGCCGCCCGACAACCGGTTGACGGGCCGGTCCGCCAGCGCCACGAGGTCGAGCCGCTCCAGCGCCGCGTCCACCCCGCGGTCATCGTCGCCATGCGCATAGCGCCCCTGCGCCACCACCGAACGCACCGTAAAACCGAATTCGAACCGCGCCTCCTGCGGCACCCACGACGTCAACCGCCCGCGTTCCATCACCGCAATGTCGTCCAGCGGACGCCCGCTCCACGCGACGCGGCACGGGCTTCCGGCCCGCGCCACAACCGGGTCCGGTGGCAACAAGCCCGCCACCACCTGCATGAGCGTGGATTTGCCCGAACCGTTTGGCCCGACAAGCCCGACCAGCTCGCCGCACGGCAACGCCAGCGATACCTCGCGCAACCGGCCCGCAACCGAAACGCGGTCGAGCCGGAGCGCGGGGACGGCGGGAGCAGCAAGGGCGGCGGGGACGGGAGAGGGGGGGGGGGGGGGGGGGGGTGGAGGACCGGGTAGGTTGTTTTTCAGGGGCGCCACCCCAACGGCCCGTGAAAAAACGGGC
>JAISAX010000356.1 GCA_031266495.1 Opitutaceae bacterium | reverse complement strand
GGGGGGGGGAGGGGAGCGTCCGTCGCGGCTGCGGCCACGGGACGCAATACGGAGAGCAGGCCGAGATTCGCGGTCGGCTCGCGGTTGCGGACCGTCAGCTCGATCGCGCTGCCGGGTTTTCCCTCGTTCGCCCCGCCGGGACTGTAATCGCGACCCTGGCCGTGCATGCGCCCTTCGCCTACCGCGGCATCCAGCGGCGCGTCCGCGGTGACATGTATTTCGAGCGCGGCTTTCGGGCGTTTTAACAGATATGTGTGGGGGGCGTCCGCGCTTTTCCTTTCCGTTGTCGAAAGCGTGGCGCGTCCGTCGCGATTGTTGAAATGCAGGCGCCAGGCGTAGGTGTGGGCGTGGTTGTCGTCGGCGCTTTCGAGGCGGTCGAATATCACGAAATAACCCGGCTCCCTCGCATAAACCACGACGCGCCCGATTCGCCGGTGGGGGGGGGCGGCGTAGGCGCCGGTGGCGTCGCTGGCAAGGACGTCGGCGGCTTTGCCCGCGGCGAGTAGTGTCGTTTTCGCTACGGGTCGGCCTTGCTGCATCGCTCCGGTCCGGGGCTTGACCGGGAGCAACTGGTCCTTGCCGTCGATTTCAATCGTGTTCTGCGCGCGCGTGCTCAGGTCGTATCCGAAATGCACCGGGCTGCGGTAGGACGCGGAGCCGGGCGAGACGATGAGGTATTCCCCGAACGCCGCCAGCACGATGGTGTTTCGGCTGGCGTGGTGGTGGCTGTATCGGGTTTTTGTCGCGCCCGCGTTGTTGAGCGCGAATACCACGCCGTCGTCTCCCCAGCCGGAGCGGATAAAATTCTCGCCGCTGGCGAAGGTGGCGATTGTCGGCAGGCCGAGTTCGACGGGCGTTTGGGCCGGCGGCAGTTTTGATCCCAATCCCTGTTTTTGCAGAAACAGAAAGATTCGCCAGTGACGCACTTCCGCTCCCTCTTTCTCTCCCTTTCCCTCTCCTTCCGTTTCGGTTTTGGCGGAATCGCCAAATGCATCCCCCAGCCAGCGGGCGAGGCCGTCCTGGTAGAGGGTGGCGAAAAGCGCGGTGGTGGCGGCAGGAGGACGGCCCCAATACGTGTTGTCGTGAAAATGGGCGCGCATCGGTTGATACGGTTTTCGGCGGGTGGCGTTTTTTTCGTCGTTGAACTGGAAATAGTGATACGCGAGCCAGCGCGAGGTGCGGGCCAGCGGCGCGCCGGAAAATACGGTTTCCTGTTGCGCAGGCGTCATGGCGAGCGCGGCGGAAAAGAGTGTATCCATCGGATAATAAAAATAGCCGATCCCTTCGCCGTAACTGCCGTCGTCCTCGACCGTGGAATCGAGATACCAGCGGAGGCGGCGAATGGCGGTTTTTTGCGCGTCGGTGTCGTCAAGGTAGCGCGCCATGACGAGCGCGCCGGTGGCGATGACGGCGGTCCAGTTGTTGGGTTTGTCGGTTTTGAGCCAGTCGAGACAGGGGGCGAGCGCCCTGGCGCGCAGGGTGGCATCCATCGTGGCGGTTTCGCCGGCGGTGAAGAGGTCGGGCGTGGCGGCAAGGGCGTTGGCGAAGGAGAGGCCGGTCTGGGCGGTTTCGAGTCCGGCCTTGTTGCCGCGCAGTTCGGAGTGGAGCCAGAAGGCGGGCGGCAGGGTGGCGATGTGCGCGAGGTGCGTTTTGAGGAATTGCCCGAGCAGTTCGTGTCCGGTGAAGAGGTGAACGAGCGAGAGGCGGGTGAGGTCGCGCAGGCTGTAAATGTAGCGGGTGGCGCCGAATCCGGTTTTGGAGAGGTGCCACTGGTTGAGGGTTCGCGCGGCGAAGGCGGCTTCGGCTTCCCAGGCGGCGCGTCCGTTGGCGGTGGCGGTGCCGTCGGTGGCGGCAGCGCCGGCAAACCAGTCGCCCAGTTTGCGAAATTCCTCCGGCGTGGCCCAGGGATGACGGCTGGCGCCGATTCGCGCTGGGCGGGTCGGATCGGGTTTCGCAAGGTCCGCGGCAGCGACTTCGCGCCAGTTTTCGGGTTTGGGGAAATCGGGGTGTCCGAAGGTCGGCTGCGCGCCAGCAACGGCGGCGGCGGCGGGGAGCAGAAGGGCAAGCAGCAGGGGAGCGAATGCGAGGGGGGAGGGGAGACGGCGGGAGGAGCGGGAGGAGCGGGAGGCGGGCATGGCGCGAAGGATAGGCCGGAGCATCGGCCCGGCGAACCGGAGGAGTGTGGCGAACCGGTGATTTGCTGAGGCGAATGGGGAGAGTTGCCGTCTGGTATGGGCGATTGTCTCGCGACATTGGGCGCATCCTTCGCGTAACATCCGTTGAATGATAACTGAAGTTACGCGGATCCCCACGTAGGGGCTTCGCTTGCGAAGCCCGCGAGGACCTGATCACAACGGGAGATACGCCAATTCTCTCCGCCTGGCGCGGGCGTCGCAAGCGACGCCCCTACAGTCGATCCGCGTAACTTCAGATGATAAATAGTTGTCCGGGTTTCGTGAGGACCGGTCGGAAATGTGTACAACAGGCGGGTCAGGGCGTGGCCGGGGCGAGTTCGGTGATGAAGGTTGCCTCGCGGGCAGGCTCCGCCTTCTCGATGTAAAAACCGGCGCGGCGATTGGGTGGATAATCGGGCGAGGTGCCTTGCCAGAGAGTGAATTTGCCGGGAGTGGAAATGCGGATACGAAGAGTCCGGGTTTTTGTCGTTTCGGTGGCGGGGAAGGTGACGTCAAAGGCCGCTTCGTTTTCGAATGTGGCGGCCCGGATGTCGCTCCAGTAGCCAAACACGGGCGGGCGGTTGCGCGTGAACGTTTTGTCGCTCACCGGAACGAATGATGCGGGGAGCCGGGGGGTGCCTTGCAGGTGCAGGGCGAGGCCAAGCGTGGCCACGGCTGCCGGGTCGGCGTTGACGAGCGTGACGGTGGTTTCGTCGATGAGTTTGTCGCCTTCGATGCGGAGGGTGCGGCGCGCGGTGGCTTCGCCGGGGCGGTAGTGGGGCTGGCTGGCGGTGGCGCTGACGCGGCCCGGCGTGGCGTCGAAGGCGAGGAGTTCGCCGGGGTGCCAGGGCTGTTGCCCCTCGCCGTTGACGAGGGGGATGTTGTGGTTGAGGCCGCGCCGGTAGTAGCCTTGGTGCATCGGCGATCCGTAACCGACGGTGCCGGGGTCGTGGGTGACGTCGTGCCCGTCGAAACTGGCCGACCAGTTGAGGGCTTCCGCCTGCGAGTGCGAACGGTTGACTTGTCCGTAGTGGAAAAACACTTGCCAGGGGCCGTCCTTCAGCAGGGCGAACCGGGTCGTGTCGAGATTGCGGGTCGTGACGGGGGGGAGTTCGGGAGGGGCTTCGCCGGG
>JAISAX010000350.1 GCA_031266495.1 Opitutaceae bacterium | reverse complement strand
GTTACACGTTCACCCTCGCGGGCGTTTTGACACCGGCGCGGGTGACGATCACCGGACCAAATGTAACCATCGATCACTGATTTCACCCCACCCCCCCCCCCCCCCCCGCTGACGCGGGGAAATTAAGAATTAAGAATTAAAAATTAAGAAAACGAACCCATGCACACGAACTACTCATCACTTGCTCAACTCAACCTGACGGCGAAGCCGCCTATTCGTAATTAGTAATTAGTAATTAGTAATTGGGCGAAGCCCCCCCCCCTCTCCTTCGATGTCCGGAAAAAACAACAACTGCGGTTTTACTCTCTTTGAAGCGGTCCTGTCGCTGGCCGTTACGGTTGTCGTCGTGACCGGTCTGGCTGCGCTCCTGTTTGCCGCTCACAAGGAAACCGCTCCGCAGGTTTTTGTGTATTCGTCAGCGTATGGAACTCACGAATACGCGCGAATTCCTTCCGGGACGCAATTCCGCCGGGCGGCGGAATTGGTGGTGCGTCTCCAGGGCGCGATTGATTCGGCGTCGGCGGTATTTGTGCTCGGCGGCAACCGGAGTGTTCCGTCCGCTGACGAATCCGCTGGCAGTCTCATGCCGCTGAAAGCCGGTTGCCTGGTCGGTGGCGTAATCAGAATCGCCCCGCAAAACCTTCCGAAAACCAGTCATGATTTCCGGGAAAATTTTCTCAAGGGACAGAGTGATGTTGTTTTTGAAACAACCGCGGACCCGGCTGATTTCACGATCCTGACGATTGCCGGACTGAACACGGTTTCCTCCATCACGCAGGTGCGCCGTCATGTTTTGTCAGATACCGTTGCGGATACCGTTTTTTACGAGGTGGTCTTTGATGAGGCGCTGTCCTCCGCCCGGATCGACAACGCGGACAATACGGGCAACGCGGCGCGAAACCGGTTCAGCTATCGGGTCGCCATGACTGCGCGGGAAGATGCCAACTGGACGATCCGTCCGGGGGCGCTGCATTACTGGTTCCGTCACGATCCCCTCTGGCAACGGCTGGAAGAAGCTCCAACGCGCATCATCCTGCCCGATCCGTTCCTGTTGGCCGGTGCCAACCCGTCCGGGGATACCGTGCCCTTCTCCCGGTTCATCTTCTTCGTCTCGCCAACGCCATGAAAAACGCCATGAATGCATGTAAACAAAAACCCGATACACACGGCGCCATCGTCTTCTTTTCGCTCTTTGTGATTATGGCGATTCTGGTCGTCATGGCGGGGTTGCTGGCAATCAGTCGCGGTATCACGATGATGTCGCAAACCGTCGATATCGTGAGGCAAACAAGTATCGAAAAACAGATACTTGAAGACGTGGTTCGTCGGACAGTCATGTCCAGAATCGGCGTGGCAGGTGATAACAACAAGGCCACGACGGATGATACGATTGACGCCCTGCTGGATCGCCTCAATGCCGGGGCGGGGGCGGGAGCGGAGGCCGGGACGGGAACGGGAGTTTCGATTGCGAGGACAACCGCCTCGCCGGTCCTGCCGGTTGTCCGGATGTTTCCCGATGCGGATGTCCCGCCGACGGCAACGCCTTCTCTGGCGTCCGAAAATCCGGGATTCCAGTTGGCGGACCTGATTGGCGGACGGGCGGCTCGTCTGACGGCGATGCCGACGCCTCTCGTCTGGCATTTTTCACGGACCGGTTCCCGCGCCCTGGAAAATCGCACTTGCACCATTGAGGCGGACGTGTGGGCGGTGCCGCTCGTCAACTGGTCTCTCGTCGCCTACGGCCTGCCCGCGAGCGGAGCCGTCCCGTCCTCCGCTCCCTCCGGCGTTGTTATGGAAAAATGGCTCGCCTCCGTCCATGCCAACGGCGGGCGGTCGCTGGTGCTCACAACGTTGAAGCCCGGTCCTGCCAGCGAGGGCGGCGACCCGACCGCATTCGCCATGTTGTATCGTGAGCCTCATGACGGAAGGGAAATTCTTCCTCGCTACTACCAGAACATGGCCGCGGTCGCATGGGATGCCTGGGAGTTTGTCTGGGGGCCATATCTGATGAAACTCGCGGGCCATGCCAGTGCCTCGGGCATGTATTGTGACCTCTCCTCTCCACCTTCGCCGCCACCAGCGGGTGTTATCCCCGACGAAGGCGTGTTCACTATAAACCTGGACCTTGTTCCGGCTGGTGTGCTGACGCTCTATGACGGAATGGGCGGGCATATCGTGAATCTCCAGGGCGGTTCAGCAACCCGGCCTCTTGTTGTCGTTATTCTCAATTACACCCCCGTCCCGACCATCGTGAATCTTTCCGGAAACAATTCCAGTCCGGTTATCCTGTATGCCTGCAACTCCGGCGTCCGGTTTTCCGGCGCCACCCTCAACGGCGGGTTGTTTCTGGACAAAACCTCAACCCTGGCGGGAACCGGCACGATCAACGGCACGCTGGCTTTTTATGCCAATAACCCGCCATCCAGTGCATCCAATATCAATCTTTTCCCTTCCGTCACGGATGCTTCGGATGCCGTTTCCCCACGAGTTGTTCTGGTATCCACAAAATCAAGACTCAATTAATCCTATGTTACAAAAATACAGAATCCGGGGTTTTGTAGTTATCTGGTCGCTGGTCGGACTGATGGTCATCGGCCTTGGCACGGCTGCCGTGATCGCCGTCACGCGGTCCAACGATCTTCACCAGGCGCACTCGGCGGCGCAGTCACAACGGGAAACGTTTACGACGTTCCAGATGGAAGTCGTGGCGCACGGGATCGACCCGTCAAAGGTGCTCAATCCGCTGTCCGCGATAGGTAATGCCGGACAAAATACCGCCGCGAATTTCCGGACATCCGAAACGGATGCTTACGAACAAAAGGGCGCGGCGGGTTCCCTTGCGCTAGGCATGACTGCCGCGGCCAATACCGGGGAACGTGCCGGGGGACTCGGCTTTGAGGTCGTGGCCGGTGGCGCGGCTGCGGATACAGCCAACCGGCTGGCCGCTCCTGAATTTGTCGTCACCCTTCCTCTCACTGCCGCCTCTTTCCCCGCATTCGCTTGGGTTTCGCTGCCAGTCTCCAATCCACCGGAAACGGTTTACCGCTACACGGTGGACGGGTCCGAACCAACGGCCAGTTCATCAATCTGGAGCGCGGCGGGCGTCGATTCAGCCATCACCCCGGCGACCTTTCCGGCAACCCTGCGGATCGCCGCTTTCCATCCGCTTCCCGTCCATGCTCCTTCGTCCGTCGCCACGTTGTCATCCATTACGTTCCAGCTTCCCGGTCTGGCCTTTTCCCGAAACAAAGGCGGTTCGTCCACGGCGTTTTCGTATCCGGATATCACGTCGTCGCCAAACGGCATCGTCCTTTCCCCGGCATCGGACGTCGGCGACTTGTCCTATAAAATCCGTTACACGATCAACGGAGCGACGCCGACAACGGCGAGTACCGTTTACACTGCCGGCCTCGTGGTCGGCGAATCCTCCTGGTTGGCCAGCATTCCGCTCAAGGCCGCGCTTTTCCCGAATGTCAGCGCAGTCCGGATGCCTCTTTATATTCCTGCCGAGGCCAATACATGGGCGCTCGCTCCCGTCGCCACACGGCTGGCCCAACCGACCATCATAACGGAAAACACTTCCGTCGTGAAGGAAGGGACGGACATAGCGATTTCACCCGCGCAAACAGGCGGCGTCCTCCGTTCCGAAATCAACAAAATGCCCACGGCTGCCAGCAGCACGGCCACTTCCATCAAAATCAAATAATCCACACATGAACCCTGCATTCCCTGCATATAACAAAATTGCCACTGCCTGCCTGATCTTTTTGGGCACTTTGGCCCCGGCCTTCGCCCAGGCCAATCGCAGCATCACATTTGCCAACCTCACAAAAACCTTTGGCGATGCCCCGTTTCTCCTCAATGCAACCAGCAATGGCGACGGAACTCCGGTGTATTCCATCACGAGTATGTCACCCAAAACCAAAGGGCTTACCATGCTGACTCTGGCCGGAACCCAAATCACGATCCACGGATCAGGCTCGGCCAAAATACGCGTCGATTATCCCGCCACGCCGGACTACAAGGCAGGAAACAAAACCATGACCCTGACCGTGAAAAATATTTCGTTAAAAACTCCTGGCGTAACCATTCTCAATTATGGCGAGGTTCCTCCCTATAATACCGTGATGAGTCCGGGACCGATAATATATGGAAGTGGCGCCGGCGCCGCGTATCATGCGGGCGATTATTTCTCACCGACTTATATGAATAAAACAAACGTGCCGGCCATGGCTCCCATCCACGATGGCGTCATCCTGTTGAACAACCAGAATGCCCTTTCCGATCCAAAATTCTTCGCCTCAACCTACGGCGATTTTACTTCCGCCATCAAAAGCTTCCACGAACGGTGGCGCGTCGCCTCCCGGGAAGACGGAGCCGATGTCATCCATACCTGGCTTTATCAGGCTCATACACAAAAATTCGGAAACCCGGCAGTAAAATTCCCGACCCCTCATCCGCTGGCAAGCAAGTGGAAAAGAGGCTCCGATCCGGACTGGTCCTATACCTTGTCCAACAGCAGAACCTTCACCCATCCGGGCGGTGACATGAATATCCTGCTCAATGTACTGGTTATTCAAGGCGACGCATCCGGTCGCAACGATACGAAAAACAGCAAGGGTGATTTTATCCTCAATAGCATATATGCCAAATTTCAAATAAGAAAAGGAAGTGAGAAATTATTCTGGGCAACTGCCGGGGCAGGATGGCAGACCAGCTATTACGAGAGAGGGCATCATAATAAAGATGACTATGGTCTTGGCAGCAACCAGGTGTACATTCCTCTGAAAACCACCATACCTTGCAGTATATTTGTCCCGCAAATCAGCATCATGCATAACGAGATCGTCAAGGTCACGCTCGATGCCGGAACCTATACCATCGTTGAAACTCTGGAAGACTGGCGTTTCAGACCGAATACGGCGGAAGGTGGCATGGCCGTCGCCCTTGAAGCCGTCCTGAATTATCGTGATCCCGCCCGGAATGGTGTCACATGGACTGCCATCAACCTGCCGCCAACCGGGCAGGTCGGCAAAACGATCGGCTTCACCGCGACGCTGAAAAACTCCGGGACCAAACCATGGGCTTCTTCTCATAACGCCCGGCTGCGCCTTGGCAGCAATACGGCGGCGGTGATTCAGCAACCCTCGCTGGCCACGACTGCGGCGGGGGCCTCCAAAACAGTAAACTTCTCAATCACCCTCCCGAGTACGGCTGGCACCTACACGTATTATTTCCAAACGGCTGAATCCGGCGTGGAGGAATTCGGTGCGGTTCAGCCTCGTACCATTACCGTTTACCCTGAAGCGAAGGCAGAAGTTTCCTCCGCCAAAGGCATCTATTATACAGGCGCTTCTTTCACTGTTGGAGGCATTTTCTCCGCCAAGGGTGGCAATCTTTATGCCGTGCGACTCCAGTTATATGATTCCAGTGGCAAATTGGTCTGGGAAGATTACCGGAGCGCACTTTCCGTTTCGTCTTACACTGTTTCGGGTGATCCCTCTTCAAAAGCTGTGAGCGCGGGTAATTATACCCTGAAAGGAGCGGCGGGCGTGAGCATGGACGGAGGGATGACAATCATATGGACCGAGGCGGTACCTCTGTCATTGAAGTTGGAGCCTGGGGTGAAAAAATCCACGGTTTATTCGGAAGCATGGCCTGCTCCGGGCAAGGAACTCTGGTTCCAAAAGTCTGAAACTGCCTCGAAGGAATACGATGTTCAACAGGCCAATAAGTAGCGATTGACAGAGTTTAAGGGAAACGTCGTTCATCGAGACATGAAACATCTTGCAGATAAGAGCATTGCATTGGCTGTTGGAGTATTGCTGATGGCATTCTCAGCGAGGTCTCTGAACGCTGAAAAAACGGTATGGGCGAATTTTACTTCTGGCCTAATCGAAAGACTTGAAGAGTTGGGAAAGTGGACATTTGCGAGAGACAATGAATTTTATGAAGCCGTGTCGATAGGTGTCGGAACTCACGGCATGGGGCTTGGCTCCAGTGGCAGTGTTTACTTCTATTACGGTGATTCGCAGGTCATCGGGGAGTTCGTTGATCGGGCGGTCGATTTTCAACTGTCCTCCGATACGCGCCTTTCCGCCATCGGCCTGCTCCTCGTTGACGACTACAGCGAGAACGCAGACCTGTTCGAGAATGACATTCAACTGGTTCTCTGCATTGATGATGACGGAAAGCCGGGGGACACCGTTGCGAGATTTTTTGGAATGCCGTTCCCGGGAGAGGGGATTGCGAATGCAGAGGGATACTGGAGGCCTGATGGAAATGGATACGTGTTCCAGTCGAATTTTAACGAAACGGTCCTGCGGTTGGAAACACCGTATCCAATCGAAGCCGACCGGAGGTACTGGATCGTAGCCAAGCAGGCGGCACTCCCCTTTCCCGCATTCAGGGCATTCTCGCTTCGGAACTCGGGGACGACTTCCGTTTTTCTGGAACGCAGGACGGATCGGATGGCCAAGGTTGATGGGGTGTGGGACCCCGAGTGGAGCGAATGGGATGGGCAAACGCACTGGAACTGGGGGGCAGAAGACGATTACATGTATGACATTGTCGAGGAGGGAAAGTCGCTGGCGCTGCGTGTGTATTCGCCATCGGCGCCGCAGGTTTATTTGCCGGAGTCGGTGACGGTGGAGAAAAACGATCCGGTCTCCATCAAGGTTGTTGTCGGATGGGATGCGGAAACCGTATCCACATCCGGACTGCCTGCCGGTTTGTCATTTAAACAGGATGACGGTCTCATCGCGGGCAAGGTTGCCAAGTCCGGCACATGGACGCTCACGGTGACGGCGAGCAACAGCGAGGGGACAACCCGGAAGAATTGTGTGATCACCGTGGAGGAACCGCCTGTCGTCATGACGCCATTGTCGATCACCAGCCAGCCGGTTGGCGGCGCGGTTCCGTTCGGCCAGACACTGAAATTATCCATCGGCGTGGACGGAAGCAATCCGGCGTATCAATGGTTTCATGACGGAAATCCGGTCGCCGGAGCAACATCGTCGGTGCTGACTGTCGGACCCGCCACGCTGGTCAGTGCGGGGAGTTATACGGTTACGGCCACCAATACGTTCGGCAAGGTGACGAGCGTGGCAGCGGTGGTGTCCATCGTGGCGGGAGTGCCGTCTGTCACGCCGTCCCTGGTTCGCAAGGCCGGTGCAGTGGTGACGGAGGATCCGGATTTTCAGGCCGGCATAGCTGGCGGTCAGGGTGTCCTGGTTTACTATGCGAAGGGCCTCATAAAAGGTCTCAAATTGGATAAAAAAACGGGTGAAGTCACCGGCACGATTACTGCCAAACCGTCACCTGTTCCCTATACTGTCACATACTGGACACAGATGGGCAAAACGAAGGGAACTGTCGTCACCCAGAAGATCACTGTTGAAAAGCCGTTGCCGCCGGTGGCGCTTCCGGCGTCCGTCCTTGTTCAAAAACCCGGAGTGCCCGTGGCAAACTGGTCAATTCGCAACCCCGACCCGGAAGCGGCGACACTGGCTTACTTCGCCAAAAAGTTGCCGAAGGGACTGAGGCTGAACAAGGCAACCGGCGAGATTACCGGCGCCATCACGGCGAAGTCCGGCATTTATTCCGTGACCTTCTGGTCACAGGCCGGGAGTCAAAAAAGCGACAGTATCACACAAACCATTACGATCTCAAGGCCGCTGCCTCCGGTTGCGTTGCCGGCGTCGATGCTCGTGCAAAAACCCGGTGCGTCGGTGACAGACTGGTCAATCCGCAATCCCGATCCGGAAGCTGCGACACTGGCTTATTATGCAAAGGGATTACCCAAAGGATTAAAGTTGAACAAAAACACGGGGGAAATCACCGGCACGATTACGGCGAAGTCCGGCGCGTACAAAGTGACCTTGTGGGCACAGGTAGCCGGAAACAAGAGCGATAGTATCCAACAAACAATTACCATTTCAAAACCGCTGCCGCCGATAGTGCCAGCCGGTTCCCCGCTAATCGTCGGCCAGGGCGAGACGGCAAACTGGTCGATTCGTAATCCGTCGCCCGATGCGTCAACGCTGACTTACCATGCCAGAAAACTGCCCAAAGGGCTGAAACTGGACAAGGCAACCGGCACGATCACCGGAACGATCACCGTCAAGGCCGGGACATACACGGTCAGCGTCTGGGGCCAGATGGGCGGCAACAAAAGCGAAATCAGAACCTTTGACGTCACCGTGCGGACGTCTCCCCCTCCCCCCCCCTCCCTTTACTCGCATACATCACCATCACCTGAATAAAATCTTATGCTAAGAAAAATCGTGGAACTGCTGAATGGCCGGGCATTCCGGCCCGATACCATTGATCCAGGAAAGCCGATGCGGGAGCGATTCGGTTCTGGTTCCGGATTTGGTTCCGGATTTGGATTTGAATTTAAGAAAAACCGTCCGGTGGCGGCGTTCTCTTTTTCGCCGGAACGCATCAAGGCCGTCACGATTACCTATGGCAAAGAGGGCGTGTCCCTTTCGGCGCCCAGGTTTGCGAAAAACGATCCGCAATCGGCGGAGTTTGTCGCCCGGTATGCGCGGGATGCGCGAGCCACGGAAGCGGCGGCCCTGGTCTCTTACGGCTGGCTCGCTGAAAAACAGGATACCGCCTTTCGCGGTCCCGATGAGGAACGGAATTTTTTGCTGAGAGAAAATCCCCGCGAGCTGATGCAGCGTTCCCCCGATGCCGGCGTGGCCTATGCGCTGGTCTCGCATCCGCGCCGCAACCAGTCCGTCCTGTTCAACTACACAAGGACGGCGCTCGCCCGGGCCATCGAGCCGCTGACACAAACCTCGCTGGCCGTTTGCCGCGTTCAGCCGGGGTGTTATTCGTTGTTCAACTACATCGTATCCGGACGATTCGACGAGGTGTTTCCCGGCAACGACCTCCTGGTTGTGGATGATTGCGGCATCTTTCTGGTAATGGAGCAGGATGGGGACTGGCAGGAAATTGCCTTCAAATCCAGTCCTTCGGGCAATTTTTCCAGACTGCTGCCCCAAATGCTTGCCCGGCGTCCCGACGCGACAAAACCGCTCGCGCTGGCAACCACGCTCGGACCGGAGTTTCCGGACGTAAAAGTTCAGGAACTGAATCCCGACAAAAAGGTGAAAATACAAAACCTCTTCCCTGAGACGATGGGCAATGTCGCCCTTGTCCCTGAATTCCTCGCCCTCGCAACCGACTGATCCTGATGAAACCAAAAGCGACTAAAAAAACGGATACGGATACGGATACCCATGCCGCGAGACTGGCGGTCGATTTTAACCCGTCTGGTCCGGAACCTCGCGCGCCACTCAATCCAAAACTCCGTCTGCCGGTCCTGATTGCCTCGGTGGTTATCCTCGGGACGCTCGCCCTGTCCGCCGTCAATCTCGTCCGGATTCGTATCGCTAACAAAAATACGAATGGCATGGAACAAAAAAACGCCCGGCTGCATGAGGAGATCAAGGATGCGACAAAAACAATCGCCGGGGCGAATGCCGCCCGGACGAAAGCGACCGGAACCGGTCGCTGGCTGGCAACGCTCCTCAACACGCAACCGTTCATTATTTCGGTGCTCGACGAAATCGGTAGCAAGGCGGTTTCGGTCCAGTCGCTGTCACTCAAGCTCTCCGAGGGGCAATCGCAGATCGACGGTCTGGAAATCGTCATGCTCGGGGATGCGAAGGAAATCAGCCACTCCATCGAGGCCATGACCACCCGCCTGCAAGCCGCCGGGTTTTTGCTTGTATCGCCTGATCCGATACCGGTCAACGGCGGCGTTCGCTTCCGGGGAAAATTCATCTTTCCGCCCGCCAACCTCATCACCTACTGAAATGCGCGACTACTCTTCCGCTCTCGCCGTATTGGGCATCCTGCTTGTCGCCGGATGCGTCGCCTGCAAAACCGGCGCCACCATGCTTTCCGACGCCCGGCTCCGCCAGCAAACGGCGGAGGCCGCGCTTGCCGAAAACCAGGGCACACTCGCCACCATGACTGCACGAAAGAACAGCATCCTGGCGGGGATGCCTGCCATCGACTCGTTTTTGCGAGAGTGGACGCCCCTGATGAGCGAAGGAGCCATGCCCGGCCAGACCGGACTCGAACTGACCGACCTTTCGCGGCGTCTCGGCTTGGCGGGCACTCGCAGGCCGACGCCCCTGCGCACGGATTATCCACTGGGGGATTCCATAAAAACGCTGCAAATGGTCGGATTTTCCGTGATCGGCGATTACCGGACAACCATGTCCTGGCTCGGAAGCGTCGAGGACCGTTTTCCCGCCGCCCGGATTGAATCGCTCACGCTGGCAGGCAGTGGTTCGGCAGCAAACGAAGTCGAACTGACACTCACCCTCGGCTTCTGGCTCAACGATCCGGAGACGAAAAAACAATGATGCACAAACTGATCACCGTCTCTCTTGTATCCGCGTGCTTTTGTGGATACATCCATGCGCAGACCGCTCCGGTGGATTTTTTGGGGATCACCCCGAAAACCCGTCGCTCGCTGACCCGCACGAATCTTTCGGCGGACCGGAATCCTTTCCGGAAGCTGATTGGCGCACCCGCCAGGACCGTTCTGGCCGAACCATCCGGCGCATTGCTCAAAATCCTCAAAAATACCATCGGCGGCGAGCACATTGGCGGCGTGATCGTTCCGCCGTCCGGCGAACCGCAAATCATCATCCGGGGACATTGCTTTTCCGTGAACGAGGATTTGCTGATCGCCGACAGCAAGGGGGTTTGGGGGCCGATGGTCAGCGGTCACAAAACCCGTATTGTCGGTATCACGACGGAAGCCGTGTCGTTCGAGGTCACACAACTGTCCGGTGATGGCGGCGAGATTCCGGAAAACGTCACCCTGCGTTACGACGATTTTTTCCATTTCGACTGAATTTTCCACTGCGACCGAACCATGCAAACTGTGGAAACAGGAGAGGTTTTTCTTTGGCCCGACGAGCGGATCGACGCGGAGTTTGACCGTCGCCGGATTTATCCGCTGAAACCGGAGTCCGAAAAAATCGCGAACGATGTCCTGAAACTCTACGCCGGCTGGCTGGATTTTTTTGGCATCAGCCAAGCCTCCTTCTCCTGCGCGGCAAACCGTCTTCCGTGGGTTCCGGTCGGCGCGGTCGGACCTGTTCTGGTTCTCGGGCATAGCGAACCGGATTCAATCCCTCCCGCCTCTCCCGCCTCTCCCGCCCTTCCCCCCCTCTCGCCTCTCTCCCCCCTCCCCCCCCC
>JAISAX010000325.1 GCA_031266495.1 Opitutaceae bacterium | reverse complement strand
GCGCCTTTGCGGACGGCCATTCCAAAGCGATGCCCGTCGATGCCTTCGATACCAGAAAAGAACGCGAAGCCCTGTTCTACCCCTGAAACGGCGGCCATTGTGCAGTCAAAGGTCGGAAGTCGGAAGGTCGAAGGTCAAAGGACTCGGGTAAAGTGTTACCTCTGACCCGGTACATCTGTTATCCATATCCCGGCACAAAACATTCACGTGCGCCCGCTGCACCCGTTGCCGTTGATGAATATCGGCGCTTCATCCCGCGAACGGGCGCAGGCGCGGGCGCACCTCACGTTGAGATGCGTCCGCGGTGCATCCGGCTTGAACCCCGTCCTGTTTTTGGGTGTATTCGCACGGTGTGATCCAGTCCCAACTGTCAGCCTCCTCCCCCACCCAGGACCAGCTTGCCGCGGCCGCCAGCGTCTCGCGCTCCACCGTCAGCCGGGCGCTCAAGCACCACCCCTCCATCGCGCCCGCCACGCGCGAACGCATTGCCCGCCTGGCCCGGGAAATGGGGTATCAACAAAACCCCTACGTCACGGCCAACATGCAGCGCGTGCGCGGCATTCACCACGCGCCCCCCAGGGCCACCATCGCCTTCCTCACCCCTTACCCGCTCGAAACCTGGTCCAGAGAAGTCCTCTCGTATCGGAAAATCTACGACGGCGCCCGGCAGCAGGCCTTTGAGCTGGGCTTCGAACTGGACCCCATTTCCCTCGTGGACAAAGGCATCACCAACAAGCGCTGCAACGACATCCTCGTGGCCCGCGGCGTGGATGGCGTCCTGATCGCACCCTTCGAAAATCCCTTCGTCCGCATCCGGCTCGACTGGCCCCGGTTCTCCGTGGCCACGCTCGGCTTCATGCACGTGTCGCCCCGCTTCTCCTGTGCCGCCAGCAACCACTACCACAACATGAGCCTGCTCCTCCGCCGGTTGCGCCGGCTCGGCTACCGCCGGGTCGGCCTGGCCATCCCCGGCCGGGCGAACCGTTATGCGGCAGGCACCTTTCAGGCCGCCTGGCTGCTCCACGCGCAAAAACGCGTCGCCGGCCCCCCCCTCCCCCCCTTTGTCCCCACCTGGCTGAGCGACTGGAACCGCAGAGGCTTCCTCGCCTGGTTCAGGCAGCACCGCCCGGACGCCATCGTCTGCCTCACCCACGACGTGCTCGACTGGCTGGCCTCCGAGCGCGTGGACACCCCCGGCGACGTCGGCCTCGCCTGCCTCAGCCACCACCCTCACGAAACGTACTGGAGCGGCATCGAACAGCACACCGAGTTTGTCGGCGCGGCGGGAGCCCGCATCATCGCGGAGCAACTCACCCTCAACCAGCGCGGCGTCCCGATCTACCCCCGCACACTCTTCATCGAAGGCGAATGGGTCGATGGCGGCACCACGCGCCAGATGCGCTGACCCCCCTCCCCCGAAGCCCCGGCAAGAAAAACAGCGTAACAACACCATTGGCGCGGGAACGCCTGGGACCGCCGGCATCTTGCCGGCATGCGATGGAGTGGTCCGTGATCCCCGGCGGAGAGGCGGAAAAGGAGAGGCGGAAGAGGAGGCTACGACAGGGACGTTTTTATTATTTCCGCCGATGCCACTCCGCCGGGGCCACTCCGCCGGGGCCGGCAAGATGCCGGCGGTCCCAGGCGCTCCCGCGCCAATGGCAACATCGTCTCTTTCTCCCTCCTTCCCCCCTCCCCCCCCCCCCGCACACACTGGTGCAACGAGGTGCGTGATGACCCTGTTGTGCACAGCAAATGCCGAAGATTTTCTATGTATCTATGAAAATTCAAATCTTGCACGGCATCCTCACAGGCAGCCTTTTGCTGCTTCCGGCATTTCTCTCCCCCCTCCCGGCCCAGACATTTCTGAGTGTGGATATTGGCGCAGGCAACAATCCCGCGGCCAGCACAATACAGGCGGGATTTGCATCGATCGGCATACCGACAGGTGCCACCACGGGCCCTATCGAGAGGACCCTTGCCGGACTCGACACGGAATTTACCGCCACCGGCACCGTCGTATTCACGATTGCCTCGGGGAACACTCTCGCGGGAACGGGCCAGTTTCTCACTCGCGACCGCGGCACCCCCTCCACCGACAGCGGCAGTTTCACCTATTCCGACATTTATCGCGATACGGTCCTGCGAACAGGCTCCAACGCGAACGGTGCCACCGCCACGCTCGGTTTCTCGGGCCTGAACGCGAACACCCTCTACGAAATCCGGTTCTTCACCTACGACAACGATGCAAGCAGCAGCCGGACCATGACCTTCACCGACTGGACCACCGGTGTCGCCGGCAACACCGGCTCCATCACCTTTACCGGCGGCTACATCTTCACCGATACCACCGACAACCACATCTTCTCGACCACGATCACCGCCACCACCGACGCCAGTGGGAAACTCCTCATCCGGGAGACCCCTGGCGGCAGCTATTCAGCCCTCCTTAACGGATTCCAGTTGACCCACGTCTCTGCTGCCGTCCCCGAGTCCGCCGCCACCGCGCTCATGGCGACAGGCGCCGTCTGCCTCGCTATCCTGCTGTACCGACGCACAGCACACACCGGCAAAAACTGACTCCGGCTCACCCTCCCCCCCCCCTCCCCCTCCCCCCGCACACACTGATGCAACGAGGTGCGTGATGACCCGATTGTGCGCACAAGCAGCGACAGGTTGTCTATGTATCTATGAAAATTCAAATAATACACCGAATCCTCACAGTCGCAGGCAGCCTGCTGCTGCTCCCTGCCGTCCTTGTCGTCCCGACCGCCTTCGCCGCCCAGCCCTTTCTCTCGGTCGATTTCAACGCCGGTTCCGGCGGCCCCTCGCCCACGCAGGCGGGCTTCGTGGCGATCAACACCGGTACGGGCAGCAACAAAGGCCCCCTCGCGAACACCTTCAACGGACTCGACGAGGAGTTTACCGCCACCGGCTCCGTCACCCTCACGATTGCCCGGGGAAACACCATCACCGACGGTGCCGAGGGAGACTTTACCGCCCGCGACCGCGGCGAAATCTCCCTTTCCGGCGAAGCCAACGCCGACACCGACACCTTCACCTACGGCGACCTTTACCGCGACGCCCTCCAGCCCGCTGGCTCCGGTAGCGGAGGGAACGGGAAAATCCTCCTGGAATTTTCAGGCCTTCGGGCGAGCAGCGCCTATGAGATCCGGTTTTTCTCCTACGACGCCAACGCGACAAATAGTCGTACCATGATTTTTACCGACTGGACCACCGGAGCCGCCGGAGACACCAGCTCGATCACCTTTACCGGCGGCTACGCCTTCACAAGGACGACCGACAACTACCTCTTCTCGACCACGATCACCGCCACCACCGACGCCTCGGGAAAACTCCTCATCCATGCCGCTCCCGATTCCAGCGGCAGTTATGGACTCCCCCTCAACGGCCTCCAGCTCACCGCCGTCCCTGTCCCCGTTCCCGAGTCCGCCGCCACCACCGCGCTCATGGCGGCAGGCGCAGCCCTCGGCCTCGCCACCCTGCTGTATCGACGCGCCGCACACACCGGCAAAAACTGACTCTCCTTCCTCCTCCGTTCTGGATACGGTTTTTGCTTGTTCCCCCTCCCCCCGATTCCACACACATCACACATGCGCATTATCCGTTACCTCCACCTGGGGATCCTGTTCGGGGTATTGTTTTCGGCGGGAAACGCCGGAGATCTGAACGCCGTCAGGAAACTGAAAATCGATGACGGCAAGATCCTGTCGGTCAGGCGGATTACAAACCCCGTACACAGTGACGGCACCGGCAACCTGCCGGCGCGCACGATCGTCAAACTCGTCCTGATGCCCGCCAAAGGCTCCTGCAGCTATGTGGAAGTCTGGCTGCCCGATGACGACCAATGGAACAGCCGATTTGCAGGAATCGGCAACGGCGGGGCGGCGGGAGGCATCAGCGAAACCAGCCTGATCGACGGCCTGAAACGCGGCTACGCCGTCGCCACCACGGACATGGGGACGGCGCCGGAGCCGGACTGCGGCATTCAAAACCCGGAAGTCTGGAAAGACTTCGGCTTCCGCGCCACCCATCTGATGACCGTGGCCGCAAAACAGATCATCGAAGTTTTTTACAAAAAGCCGCCCGCGTATTCCTATTTCTCCGGCGGATCAACCGGCGGACAACAGGCATTGCAGGAAGCGCAACGGTATCCGGAGGACTATGACGGCATCGCCGCGCGCGTGCCCGCGCACTGCCGCACACCGCTCCATGCGTATTTCCTCTGGAACTACCAACTCGCGCAGCAATGCCGGTTGACCCGTGAACAGGACCAGAACCTGATCACCGCCGCGGTGGACTACATGGCGCGGAAAGAAAAACCGCCCTTTGCGGGAAAAATGATTTCCGACCCGCGCTGCTCCGCGCAAGACGTGGAGGCGATCATCGAACTGGCGATGAAACGAGACGCCACCCTGACGCCAAAACACGCGGAATGCCTGCGAAAAATCTTTGACGGCCCGAAAAGCCCGGGCGGTGAACGCATTTTCAACGGCGTGCCGCCCGGGAGTTCCATTATCAATGCGACCGGTCATCTCTATCTCTTCCAATGGGCATTTCATCGGGAAGTGAAGTACGGCGCGCTCGATTTCGAAAAAGATATGGATACCTGCACCCGTTTGCTCGCGCCGTATTTGAATGCGGAAAACCCCGACCTGTCGCGATTCCATGCGCGCGGCGGGAAACTGCTCATGCTGTCGGGGACGGCGGACTCGGTGGTCCCGTATCATGCCACGCTGGACTATTATGAACGTTGCGCGGAAAACGCGGGATCCATGGAAAAACTACAGGATTTTTTCCGTTACTATCTGGTGCCGGGCGCGGGACATGGCGCGGGGTTGCCCGGTTTCATGGACATGGTTGTGGCATGGAGGGAAAAAGGCGTCGTGCCGGAAGGCGTGGATACCAGGTTGGCTGATGGCACAAAAATAACCCTGTTTCCCTACCCCAAAGATATGGCGCGAGGCGGAGTGGAGCGTATCCATCCGCGCTATTCGCCACCCGCGGCAAAGGATCCGGACGTTTCCCGATAGCGGGCGCATCCCTAAAAGAGGACAGGTTCCGGCGTGGGGC
>JAISAX010000291.1 GCA_031266495.1 Opitutaceae bacterium | reverse complement strand
CGGGCCATCCCTTTGCCTCCCAGCACCCTCAGCTCCTTCAACTCTTCTCTCTTCTTCTTCCTCTTCTTCTCTGGGTCAGAATCTATAGGGGTCTTTCTGGGCGGGCCGGGGGGGGGGGGGTTGACAAACCGGGCGGGTTGGTGTCTTGTGGGTTCGGGCCTCCTTGGTTCAGGAAACGTTTCGGACGTTAGAGGGCGGATTTAGCAGCCACTCTCCTGAAAAGGGGGCTCCCCTATTTTTTATACATGGTTTTGAATGCAAGTCGTTTCCAGCCAGTGCGAATTTCTTCGACAATGAGCGTTTCCCCATCGGCATCCGTGTAGTGGTATTCCAGCGTCGGGAGTTTTCCTTTTCGTGCATTTTCGCGCACCGTTTGGGCGTTCAGAATGTAGCAAGGCAGTTGCTTGATGTCGCGTTGAGTGACTGGCCTTTTGTCCTTACCGTGCTTCATCGCATGTTTGACGGCATCACGGTCGATACGATGGGTAAAACCAGTAAAATCGCGTCCTGTCGCCATTTTCAATCTTTGTGCTTCGTCGGGGGATACTGGCATATAGTTGAGAAAATCGTCCGCAGAGCGCCTCTGAAGCCAACGACGAATCATTGAAGAGGGACGGCGGGCATACCAGATGCCGCCAAAAACAGCGGCGGCGAGGGCGAGGATGGCGGCGATGAGGGGAGCGGGCTTGCTCATGGGAAAGGTGCGGTTTTGCGGGAGAGGCACGGGGCCGCGCAATCACAAACGCTTGCGGCGGCGGGACAGGGCGTAGAGTGAGCCGAGGGCAAAGAGCAGGGCGCCGCCGATGCCAAAGTATTTTGGCTGGTTGCCAACGATCGCGTTCAGTCGGAGGTGCACGGGCTGGCCCTGGCCGTCATACTTGATGCCTTGCTGCCTGAGCAGGGCGAGCGCGCCAAGGCTGATGACGGTGTAGCCGATCGCGGCCAGCCATGACATGACGCCGCCACTGAGTTTTCGCAGGGCGACGGCGGGGATGCTGATGGCGGCGAGGATGATCCCCGCCCATGCCGCAAAAAATCCGGGGCCGAACATTACTTGCCTCCTTTGCGGGAGACGTTGCGGCCGACCAGCGTGTAAATGTTGTTGTGTTTGCGGCGGGCGCGTTTTTTCGCGGTGGCGTAGCCTCCGGCCCGTCCGACGACGGATGCGCCAAGGGCGTCCAGCGTCACGTCCACCCAGTCCACTTCCGGCAACTGCGTGGCGGCAAAGGATGCGTAGGTGTCCGCGGCGGCCTGTTCGGCGGGCGTGAACAGGGCGGGGTTGTCCCGCCGGAATTGCGCGTTGGCGGCGAGGTAGGCGTCGCGCTGGGCGGGGGTCCACGCGGCGAGGTTTTCCCAGCGCAGTCCGGTGTTTTCCAGCGCCCATGCCTTGGCTTGTTCTTGCGGCGTCATGATGTCGTCTCCGTGTTGTTTTTCCTGTTGTCATCAGTTTATCAATACGCGGCCCCAGGCGAGGACCCAGACGATGGTGAGGGTGTTGTCGCTGGTTTTTTCCTGCGGCTGGTCGAAAATGATGCGCAGGACCGGATAAAACGTGTTCCAGTCCCACCAGCCCATGGCGAGGCAGCGGATCGTCTCCATGTTGCCGTCGTTGAGCGTGAAGGTGGCCCGGTATCTGGCTTGGTACGTGCCGGCCTCATAGGCGAGGCGCTGGCCCTGGATGTTTTTGGCCGTCCCGGAGAGGGCGCCCGCCGCCTTGGACGGGTTGGGGACCTTGAAGGTGTCTTCGGAGTCGGACAGCACGGTGTCCATGTAACTTTTGGCCGAGGAAATCTGGTAGTCGTACCCGAGGTTTTCCAGTTGCACCTGTCCGCCGCCGCCGGTCCAGAACGGGCCGGGCATGACGGTCTGAACCAGCGGCGTGATCGTGATCGCCAGTTTCAGCACGATTTTGAGTTGTTGTCCGGGCACGAGGATGATGCCCGCGCCGGGAAGCACGTCGCGCCCGAAGAGGTTGCCGCCCGCCCCCGTGGACCATGACCAGCCGACTTCGCGGATCGTGGTCAACGCCGTCCGGGCCGCGAAGATGTAGGTGCGCTTTCTGACGAGTTTGCCGTCGAGGATCGTCACCGTGTTGTCGTCGGCTCCGCTGCCATAGGTGTACGTGCGCATGGGCGAAAAGGGGACGGTTGCGGGGAATCAGCCACGGGCGGGGTGGCGGGCGGGGCGGCGATTGGCGTCACGTTGCGCGGCTCGCGTTTGCCTTTCCGTAGCGCGTTTACCGCGTCGAAAATTTCTTCGCGCAGGAAGTAGGAAACCAGCCCGATGCCGAGCGCCAGCCACCCCACCATATGGATTCTGCGCCAGCGGAAAAACGCGCTCAGCATGTCGCGCAACGCCTTGTCCTGGTCGGAGGGCGGCACCGCCGCCTTCATGTTTCCGATCGCCTTTCCCGTCGCGAGGTAAAGGCCCTTCTGGACTACGCGGGCGAGGTCGTCCGGCGAGCTTTTCGCGTCTCCCTTGTCCGTTTCTCACGCCTGCCGCCGGCGCCGGAGGGCGAAGGCGGCGGACAGCAAAAGCGCGCCAAGCGCCGCCACCGCCGCCGTCGCGGACGGCTCCGGGATGGCCTGACCAGTGATGTCCGTGGTCATGATCTGCTGGAGTTGTTGTTGCGTCAGGGCGCCGCCGGAGCCGGTCGTTTCTCCCCAGATACGGAAGTTGTCGAGCAGGCCCTGGAACGGACGTTGCTGGTTGTTGCCCACGGTGTTGCCGATGGACAGTTCCTGGGTGGTCACCGTGCTGACGACGCCCTTGTTGACGAGTGTGTCACTGGAGATCAGTTCGAGCTGCCCGGACGCTTTGCTTCCCGCGTACAGCGAGACCAGCCCGGTGTCGCCATCATAGGTGAAGGCGAAAAACGTCCATGTATTGGCCTGGAAAAGACGGGTATCGGAGCTGGCCAGCCTGGCTCCCGACGAACCGCCGATCGAGGCCGAGAGTTGCAGGCCGGCTCCGGTCTGGAACCAGACGCCGGCGGAGCCGATTTCGATGAGGCGGGCGTAGTTGCCGGGCGCGGCGCCGCTGGCGGTGTTGTACCAGCCGGAAATCGTGAACGAGTTCACGCCGTTGAGTGAGGCGGCTCCGTTGGCCAGGATCGCCGCGCCTCCATATCCGGCGTTGTCGCCGTTGACGGCGCCGCTGCCTCCCATGCGGGTGGCTGCGGTGTTGTTGAGGGCGTAGTCGCCGGCCTTGCCGGAAACTCCGAGGCCGGTGGCGCTGTGGAGGTCGGCGGAGACTCGGCTGCTGCTGCCCGTCTCGACGTAGTTGGTCATCAGGGCCGAGCCGCCCAGCGTGCCGCTGGAGGTGGTCGAGGTGCCGTTGGCCGGGTCGTTGAAGGTGAACTCGTGCAGAAGCGTCGCCGCGGGAAGCGCGACGGCAGAAACGAGGACCGCGAGCGCGGTCCCGGCGATGGTGTGGAGGTTCCGGTTTTTCATGGTTGGGTTCATGGGGTGTGGTTGACGGGGACAGGGTTGGAATGGGGGGGGGGGGGGGGGGGGGGGGGGGGGGCGCGCCCCCCCCG
>JAISAX010000287.1 GCA_031266495.1 Opitutaceae bacterium | reverse complement strand
GGGGGGGGGCGCGGGGCGGGGGCCGCGGGCGCGGGGGGGGGGGGGCCCGCCCCCGGGGGCCCCGGTCTACCCCCCGGGCCCACGCCGGAACCGTTCTCGTTCTCTTGCTCATTCTCTTTCTCCGGATCGTTCTCCTGCTTCGGCACTCGCAAGGCGCGCCGAAGCACAAACCGGAGAAAGAGAAGGAGAACGAACTTGCCGGCTGCCGCGCTCTTCCGGCCTCATGGAGGGATGTCGGAAAACATCGTCGAACAGGTTGGCCGCATCGGTCAGCGGTGCATGAGCGAGCGCGAACCCGAACTCGGGCTCGGGATTGTCGTGAGCGTGGATCGCGCGCAGTCGCGCATCGGGATCGGGTTCCCCGCCACCGGTGAACAGCGCCTTTACGCGCTCGGCACTCCCGTGCTCCGCCGGGTGCAATTCCGGGCCGGCGACTCGATCACCACACGCGACGGCGTCCGGTTGGTGGTCGCCTCGGTCGAGGTCGAGGCCGGGGCCGGGGTTGATGGCGGCGCGAGGGCAGCAGGGCAGGGGAGCTCCGCTGTCACCGCCAGCGACGTGACGGGCGCGGATGCAGGCGCGGGCGTGCTGGTTTATGTGGGCATGGACGGACGCCGCGTGCGCGAGGATGCCCTTTCCGATGTCATTGGCGTGACGTCGCCCTCCGAGCGCTTGCTGGCCGGGCAGACCGACCCCGTCGAGGTGTTCGACTTGCGTTTTTGTGCATTGCAGGCGCAGCACCGGTTCCGTCAGTCGGAGGTGCGCGGCTTTCTGGGCGGGCGGCTCGAACTCATCCCGCACCAGATGTACATCCTGCACGAAGTCGCCTCGCGGCAGATGCCCCGCGTGCTGCTGGCCGACGAGGTGGGGCTGGGCAAGACCATCGAGGCGTGTCTCATCCTGCAACGCCTGCTCGCCACCGGTCGCGCGAGCCGCGTGCTCGTCCTCGTGCCCGAATCGCTCACGCACCAGTGGTTCGTCGAGCTGCTGCGCCGGTTCAATCTCTGGTTCAGCATCTACGACGAGGCGCGCTGCCTCGCCTGCGAACAGAGCGATCCGGATCCGGGTTCGGATTCGGGTTCGGATTCGGATTCGGGGTCGGGATTGGAGCAAAATCCTTTCAACGCCAGCCAGCTCGTGTTGTGCAGCCTCGATTTTCTCGCCGACGCCGCCAACGAACGCCGCCGTGACCAGGCCGTGGCCGCCGGCTGGGATATCGTGGTCGTGGACGAGGCCCACCATCTCGAATGGTCGCCCGACGCCGGCCTCCCGGCCGGCTCCGGCTACGCTCTCGTCGAGCAACTGGCGCAGCGCACGCCCGGCCTGCTCCTCCTCACGGCCACGCCCACGCAGCTTGGCGTCGCCGGTCATTTTGCGCGGTTGCGCCTGCTCGATCCGCACCGCTATGCCGATTACGAACGGTTTTTGCAGGAGTCGGAAACTTTTTGTGCGGTCGCCGGCATCGCAGGCAAGATCATCGACGGGAAACCGCTGACGACAAAAGACCACGCCGCGCTCAAAAAAATCTTCACCCGCGATCTCCAAAAACTCGGCGCGCACCTCGACGCGCTGGCCGCGGGCCAGCCCGGCGCGCGCGAGGCGCTCCTCAAAAACCTGCTCGACCAGCACGGCACCGGCCGCGTGATGTTTCGCAACACCCGCGCCGCGATGAGCGGTTTCCCGAAACGCAAGTTTTGCCCCGCGCCGCTGGCGTTGGCTGCTGCGTGGGACGGGGCGGGGGATGGGACGCCGGACGGGACGTGGGACGGGGCGGGGGGGGGGGCGTGGGACGGGAGAGCGCGGATCGCCCGCGAAATCCTCGCCGAAGAAACCGGCGCCGATGCCGGTATCCGGTATTCGTTTCGCGGCGACCCGCGTATCGACTGGCTGGCGACGTTTCTCAAAAAACACCGTCCTGCAAAGGTGCTCCTCATCTGCAAATCCCGACGCAAGGCCGTCGCCATCGACGCCGCGCTCCAGGAAAAGGCCGCCATCAAGACCGGCCTCTTTCACGAAGAACTGCCGCTCGTCCAGCGCGACCGCAACGCCGCCTGGTTTGCCGAGCCCGACGGCGCGCAACTGCTCATCTGTTCCGAGATCGGCAGCGAGGGGCGCAATTTCCAGTTCGCCCACCATCTCGTCCTTTTCGACCTGCCGCTCAACCCTGGCCTGCTTGAGCAACGCATCGGGCGTCTCGACCGCATCGGCCAGACGCAGACCATCCGCATCCACGTGCCATACGTCGCCGGCAGCGCGGAGGAATGCGTGGTCGAGTGGTATCACCGCGGCCTCGACGCCTTCGAGACCTCGCTCCACGGCGGGGACGAATACCGGCGACGTTTCCGCGACCGCCTGCTCGCGCTCGTGCAGGCCGCCGCTCGCGCCGCCCACACGAACGCCGCCGACGCCGCAGGCCGCGCCGCGCTCGAAAGCCTCGTCGCCGACACCGCGGCCTTTCACAAGGCGCTCTCGCAAAAACTGAAACAAGGCCGCGACCGCCTGCTCGAACTCAATTCCTTCGACGCCGGCGTCGCCGCCCGCGTCATCGAGCGTATCCGGGCGGAAGATACCGATCCGTTCCTGCGCCGTTTCCTGCTCGCGCTGCTCGACCACTTCGGCGTGCGCGTGAAGGAGGACGAGTGCGGTGACGTGTTTCTCGATCCGGCCCACGCGTACGTCGAGGCGTTCCCGTCGATCCCGCGCGAGGGCATGCTCGCCACCTTCAGCCGCGAGCGCGCCATCGCCCGCGAGGATATCCGCTTCCTCTCGGCCGATCATCCTCTGGTGCAGGATGCCGTCGATCTGCTCGCCCGCTCCCCGGCCGGCAGCGCGAGCTTCGGTATCATCCGGTCGGATACTCCGGCGTTGTTGCTGGAGGCGATTTTCGTGCTGGAGGCCGTGGCCGATTCGCGCTGGCAGGTGGACCGGTTTCTCGCGCCGACGCCGGTTCGCGTGCTCGTTGACGTCCGCGGTCGCGACCTGACCGGCGAGCGCGATGCCGCGTCCATCGCCGACGAGATTACCGATGGCACGATCCAGCGTTTTCTCGAACGTCCCGGCTTCAATGCCGCGCTTCTCCGCAATCTGGTTTCCGCGGCCACGGCGCGCGCCGAGGCGCGCATCCTCGACCTGAAGGCCGACGCCGCTGTCCGGGCCGAGACGGCGCTCGTCGCCGGACGGCAGCGCCTCCTCGATCTGCAAAAACTCAACGACAACGTGCGTCCCGAAGAGATCGGGCTCGCCACCGAACAGATCGTCAACACCCGAGCGGCGATCGACCAGGCACGGCTGCGCCTTGATGCGATCCGCCTGATCGTGGAAGCGCCGGGTGGGAGGGCGTGAGCCGGAGCGGCTTCGCTTTCGACAGGTGGCGACGGGTGGCGACGGGGATCGATGGGGATCGACCGGGATTGACGTGATCCGGCCGGAAGAACGGAATCCGGTTCCGATGGAAATCGTTTTTCTGGTTTTGTTGTTTCTGTTCATGGTGGGGATTTCAAACGTGCTCGTGCGTTTCATTCCCCTGCCGTTGCCGCTTGTGCAGGTCGGCGTGGGGGCGGGGCTGGCCGCCCTGCCGCATTACGGGATTCATGTCTCGCTCGACCCCGGGCTGTTTCTGCTGCTCTTCATCCCGCCGTTGTTGTTTTCCGACGGGTGGCGCATCCCCAAGCGCGAGCTTTTCCGCGAACGCAACGGCGTGCTCATGCTGGCGTTCGGCCTGGTGTTTTTCACCGTGGCCGGCGCCGGGTATTTTATCAACTGGCTGATCCCGGCGATCTCGTTGCCCGCGGCTTTCGCGCTGGCCGCGGTGCTTTCGCCCACGGATGCGGTGGCGGTGTCGGCCATCACCGGTCGGGTGCGCGTGCCGCCGCGGCTCATGCACATCCTCCAGGGCGAGTCGCTGCTCAATGACGCGTCCGGTCTGGTCGCCTTCAAGTTTGCGCTGGCGGCCGCGCTCACCGGCACGTTTTCACTGAAAGCGGCCGCCACGAGTTTTGTCTTCATCGCGGCGGGCGGGCTGCTGACCGGCGTCGTTCTCGCTTTTGCGGTGGGCTGGGGGCGTCATCGCATCGCGCGCTGGCGCGGCGAATCGGCCGGCACGCATATCATCCTGACTCTGCTGCTGCCGTTCGCGGCCTACATGCTCGCGGAGCATCTCGGGTGGTCGGGCATCCTCGCCGCCGTCGCCGCCGGCATCACGATGAACTACACGACCTTCACGCGAGACTGTTCGCTGGAAACGCGCATCCAGAGCGCCGCCATCTGGGGCATGCTGGAAATGTCGTTCAATGGCATCATTTTTCTGCTTCTCGGGCTGCAATTGCCCGGCATCCTCGATATGGCGCGGCAGGATGCGGTCGAGGCCGGGGTGCGCTCGCCGTGGGTGTTGCTCTGGTATGTGCTGGCGATCGGCGCGGCGCTGGGCGTCCTGCGGTTTTTGTGGGTGTGGTGTTCGCTCAAGCTGGCGTTGCTCCGCGCCGCGCTGAAAAGAAAAAAGCTGCCGCCTGCCATGGACTGGCGGCTGGTCGCGGCGACTTCGCTCGCCGGGGTGCGCGGGGCAGTGACGCTCGCCGGGGTGCTTTCGCTGCCGTTGTTCATGCCGGATGGTCTGCCTTTCCCCGCGCGCAATCTCATGCTTTTTCTGGCGACGGGCGTGATCCTCGTGTCGTTGTTCGGGGCCAGTTTCGGGCTGCCTTTTCTGTTAAAAAATCTGCAAATGCCGCCCATGAGCGCGGCGGCGATCGAGGAGCGCATGGCGCGTCGCCTGGCGATCGAGGCGGCGATCCGGGAGATCGAACGCGAAAGGGAAAAATTTTCTCCCGGACAGATGTCCGACGCGTCCCTGCGGTCGGATTTGTGCGAGCGGATCATCGCGTCTTTCCAACAAAAACTCGCCATGCTCGACGATGACGAAAGCGCGAGCGAACCGGCCCGGCATGCTTTCGGGATCGAGAAGCAGTTGCGCCTGTCGGCCGTGCGCGCGGAGAGAGCCAGGCTCAACAGCCTTTATCAAGCCCGCCAGATCAACGACCAGACGCTCGATGCTCTCGTCAAGGATGTCGATATGCGGGAGGCGGCGCTGTCGGGCGCGAATATCGGTCACTTTTAGGATCAGTCGAAGGTCGAAGGTCGGAAGCCGGAAGGTCTAAGGTCAAAAGTCGGAAGGCCGAAGGTCGTCAGCGGCCCGCCGGAGCGGGCCATCCTTGCAAAATGCTCCGCGTAGCGGGGCTGCTGGCGTCCTTCTGTCCTTCGCTGCGTTGACTCCTCTTTGAGTTATGATCCATCCGCGGGTTTGCTGGTCTCCTCCGCTTCCGGGGCCGCTTCGGTAGCGGTGTCGGGCACAGGTGCGGCGGTCGCTGCCGCCGCAGGTTCCGCGGTCGCGGTGTCGGTGTCGGCAGGCGTTTCCGGCGGCGGGGGCGCTTCGGACGGCTCCGCGGATTCCGGTTCCGCGCTGGCGGCGGGAGGCGGCGATTCTTGCCGGGTTGCGGATGAGGACGCGGACGGCGGGGGCGGGGCCGGTGTTTCCGGAAAGTTTTCCGGATCGTGCTCGCCGCCTTCGATCTTCTTCTTGCGCGCCTCGACCATCGGGGGCTGCGCGAACAGCCGGCCGTCGCGGAATTCCGTGACGTAGCCTTCGCCTACCAGCCAGCGCAGGTCCATCTGCATGCGGTTGATCTTTGCCTGATCCTCCGCGGAAAGGACGGGGGGCGCGGGTTCCGGCGGCGCGCTTTCCGCCGGAGCAGCAGAGGGAGCGGGGGCCGGAGTAGTGGCTTCGCCTTCGGCTGCAGCGAGGACTGCGGGCGTGGCTTCGGTGGCCGGCTCCCCGGGGGGGGGGGGGGGGGGGGGGGGTGGGTGTGTGCAGCCGGGGAATTGCGGGGGACGGTGCGCGGGGGGGGTCATGGGTGGTGGGCCA
>JAISAX010000335.1 GCA_031266495.1 Opitutaceae bacterium | reverse complement strand
GGGAGAGAGAGGGGGGGAGGTGTGAACGGGAACATTTTTTCTATGGGGAAGGCAGGGCGGGCATGGGGGCGTCCGGGTAATCCGGGACATCCCACACCAATTCGGGGAAGTCGCGCGCGTCGCGGTTTGCGCCGGGTTTTATGGATGCCACGTGGCCGTCAAGAAAGAGGAGGTTGCACGTGTCGCCATGCCGGAAGGCGAGGTTGTAATAGGAGCCAGGATACGAGGAGGTGCTCTTGGGCCAGCCGCCGTCCGAGGAGCTTTGCATGCGGCCTTCCGCGGTTTCGTCCCGTTGCGAATCGTCCCAGAACAGGACCACGCGCGAGGGCGCGTAGTCGGCGGTGATTTTTTTGCACAAATCCCCGCCGTTTCCTGGGAGGCGCCCGAGGTTCGCGTTTTTGCCGTATCCGGTGAAGTTGCGCTGGGTCGTGTTGTCCGGATGCGTATCCAGAATTAGCGGGCAGAAGAGCGAGCTTCGCAGTCCGGAGCCGGTCCTGGCGGCGCCTGGCTGCCGGGGGATGTAGGGGCGCAGGTAGTCGAACCACATATACGTCCAGTTCGTGGGGGCGTTTTTTTGCGGATACATCACGTCCTTGTTGTCGCCGAGCCACAATTGCGTGGCCACGCCGAGTTGGCGCATGTTGGAGGTGCAGGTGACTTTTCGGGCTGTCCGGCGCACGGCTCCCAGCACCGGAATCAGGATGCCAGCGAGGACGCCAATGATCGCGATGACGACAAGCAGTTCGATTAGCGTGAATCCGGCTCCGGCGGGTCGCGCCGGCGGGGGGGCTGGGGAGGGGCGGGTGTTCATGTGCCGGAATGTGCGCAGGGGGGAGCGGGGGAACGGCGTTTCGAGGAAAGACGTTTTGCGCCCGCACCCGCGCCCGCGGCGGACAGCGCGCCGAGTCCCAGCAGGATGGCTGTCGTGGATGGCTCGGGGACAACCGTGTAGCCAACGAGCAACGCGGGGGCCAGGCCGGTTTGCGTCGCATATTCCTTGCTGGCAAATTGCAGGAACAATCGTGAGGCCGCACTTTCATCCGTCTCCTTGAGCAGGAAACTGATCGAGGAATCGCCGGCTGACCAGGCGCTCCGGACCACACTCACGAACAGGTCGCTGGACTCCCATGTGATCGTCCGGGGCAGACCGGTCAGGGTGCCGCTCGCTTCGCGCACCCGGGCCGTGGCTGAGGAAAGCACCGCGGAGTCGAGCGAGCCGCCGTTGCCGGTATTGGTCCACGTCGCACCGCCATCGGCGGTAGTTGCCTCGGTGAAGGGCGTGTTGGTGCGGTAGAGATCGACGGTCATGCTGGATCCAGGACTGCTGCTGGTATCCTCCTTCACCTGATAAAGGGTGAGGCTGACCGAGGTGATGACGGCATTTTCCGGGAGAACGGGAAGATCGAAGGTGAGCAGCGTCCGGAAGGGGCTGTTCGCGTTCAGGTGCCCTATCCATAACAGATCGGTGTTCCCGAAAGCGTACGCTGGCTGGTTATGTCGCACGTAGGTGTCGGCGGAGAGCGTGGCGGTTGCCGAGGCGGCGGAGGCGGTTGTGGATGAAGCCGCAATAATCAGTGACGCGAGCAGGGCGGATTTGATGTGTTTTGACGTAGTCATATATCGGATATCGGATATCGGGTGTTTTTGTTGTTTCTGTTTCCCGGAAAGAGCGGACACGGCGCGGACACCGGGGAGGAGGGCGGTTTTAATCGCGAATTCCCGGCATGAGGTGATGTGCGGATTTCCGGAGTTTTTTTTTCGGGAGCAGGAGGAGGAAGATAATCTGTTTTAACTGTTCCCGAAACCATCCCGGGTTTCACCGGAAAGCCAATACGGGAGGATTGTATCCAGCCGGTGTTTATGGCACAAAACCGGCATCGTCATGAAACCGGAATCTCCCCACGACACTTTTGCCCGCGATTTGCGGCGCACGCTTGAGCGGTTGAGAGCAGGCCGGCTGAAGCTGCATATCCCTCGTGAGCAGGATCTGCATCGCCGCCGGCCGGATTCCCATTTCCACCCCGCGCCCGAACTTTTTATCCAGACTGGCGGTGGCACCGACTTTGTTTGCCCCGCAAACAACTTCCGGCTGGCAACAAACGAGGTGTGCGTGATGCCCAAGGGGGTGCCGCACGCCGAGGCGCCGCTGGATTTGCGCACGCCTTACGGCATCCTTGTGTGCATGCAGGACGTGAACCGGAACGGCTTTTTCCTCCATCGCGGGCGCGCCGATCCCGCCCGCCGTATCCAGGGTTACGGTACACTCCACATGCGCGGTCCGTACGAGTTTTTCAATTACCTCGATGATGTCTCCGGCCACCGGAAAATCGCCGCCGGATATCGTCCGGACTATGTCCGTTCGCTGCTGGAGGCCTTTTTTCTGACGATCCTGTCCTGTCTGGAACATCCGCAAAAAACCCTCCCCGCCGACGCGTCGCCGCTCGTGATCGAGGCCGGGAAATATGTCCTGACGCACCTTGCCGATTCACGGCTCGGCGTGACGGGCATGGCGGCGGCGCTGGGTTGCACGCCGGACCATCTTTCCCGGCAATTTCGCCGGGAGCGCGGCCTGAACCTGATGAGCTGGATCGCCAGCGAACGCATTGCCCAGGCCAAGGTGCTGCTGACGGACTTGCGCTACAATATCGCGGAGATCGGCTGGGCGTGCGGGTTCAACGAGACGTCGTATTTCATTCGTATTTTCCGCCGTCACACGGGGGTTACTCCGCGTGCCTGGCGGCAGAAAGCCGTCAACGCCGGGCGGGGCAAAGCCGGTTCCATGGAAAATAGCCGGAACGCGGACTGTGTCAGCGGCGTCAAGCGACTGCTGGTGCGCGGCAGGCCGGCGCCTGGCCAGTGAGGGGAAACTCCGGTTGCGGGTATGCAAGCAAAGCCGAGGCACGGGCATCTTGCCCGTGTTCCGGAGTGGCGCGGGCGTCCCGCCCGCAATGTGGCACGG
>JAISAX010000266.1 GCA_031266495.1 Opitutaceae bacterium | reverse complement strand
CCCCCCCCCCCCCCCTCGCCAGCCCATGAACCCGCGCCCTCCTCCCCCTCCCGCCCCCCCCGCGTCTGCCTTCACGCTGGTCGAGCTGCTGGCGGTCATAGTCATCATAGGCGTATTGGCGGCCCTGCTTTTGCCGGTGGTGGGGCGCGTGCGCAAGGCGGCGAAAGCTGCCGAATGCATATCCAACCACCGCCAGTTGGCGGCGGCGTTCGCAGCCTATGCGGCGGACAACAAAGGCTGGTACCCCTCCCCCGGCTGGAATGCGGCGGCGACCAATTCCAATCTCAAAGGAGGCTCCTGGGTAGTCGAGATAGCGGACTACTGCGGACGCGACCTCGGCACCCGCGACGACGCCAGGACAGGCTTCAATGCCGACGAAAAAATCCGGCAAGCCGAACGCTTTGCCTGGTGCCCCGAATACGCCACCAGGAAGAACAACCACAACTGTCGAGGCATCGGCATGTTTTCGATCAACGAAAACCTCTACACCGAACGCTGTCCGCCCGACAAGATCACCAACCCCGCGCGCCACGGACTGGTCTCCGACAGCGAGCACCTCGGAGCCTGGGGAGGCAAAAGCGAAGAAGACGGCAAAGACCTGAGTCGCGACGTCGTTTTTGCGCTACTGGCCGAACGACACGGAGGCAAACTCCACGTCGGATTTATAGACGGCCACGTTCGCAGCTTTACCAGCACGACCAAAGAAATCGCCGCGCAATTCGCCAACCAGTACGGCGGCAACGGCAGAATGAAAAACTACTAAAAAACACACACTCCCCCCCCCCCAAGACCAGTGCCCCACCCCCCTGACGGCGAAGCCGCCCATTCTTAATTCTTAATTCTTAATTCGTCTCCTCCCCCCCCGAGCATCCCGTTTACCGTGAATATAAACACCAGCCCCCGTCCTGCCGCCCGCCCCGCCGCCCTCGCCCTTGCGTTCGCCGCGCTCCTGCTGCTCACCGCCGCCGCCCAGACCGCGCCCAAACCCGAGACGTATTACCATCCCCACCACGGCAACCTCCCCCAAACCCCGCCCCCGCGCCCCGACGAAAAACTCCCCCCCGCCCGCCTCCGCGACGGAGCCGACGCGCAACCCTTCCGCATCCGCATCGACGACAAGGAATACAACTTCGCGCAACTCCTCCGACTCCACCCTGCGAATACGGACGGCAAGAACATCAAAATCCTCACCCCCTTTCGCTTCACGCACCCCGGACTCCGCAGCGACAAACGCGAACTCGACCACATCAAACAAAAACTCGCCGCCAACGAAGAACCCTGGACCACCTGGTACACGCACCTCAAAAAAACCGCCCCCGTCGAACGGATCGCCGAATACTTTGAACGCCTCAAACCCCCGCCCGAAATCATCATCAGCGGCTTTTCCGGACGCGGCCAGGTCGGTGCCTTTGACGAAAAACGCCATGCCAACACCGCGTACGCGCACGCCCTCCAGTACTACCTCACCGGAGACGAACGCCACGCCACCGCCGCCGCCCGCATCCTCAACATATACGCCACCACCGTCAAATCGCACGAAGGCGGCAACTGGTACCTTGAAGTCGCCTGGGCCGGCGCCATCTTCCCCTGCGCCGCCGAAATCCTCAAAACCGCGTATCCGGCATGGAAAGACGAAAAACTCGTTGCCAACTGGTTCAACGACGTCTTCCTGCCCCCCCTCCACAACCGCGCCGCCGCCGGCAACCGCGAATCCGCCGCCCTCAACGCCCTGCTCGCCATCGGAGTCTTCAACGAAGACCTCGCCGCCATCTACGAAGGACTCCACCGCTGGATGAACTTCGTCCCCGCCTACCACTACCTCGCCGAAGAAGACGGCCCCGCCCCCCGCCTCCCCCTCTACTGGGTCCCCGGCATCCACCCCTCCGACGAATTCCTGCAAAAACTCAACGCCGCCACTCCCTCCGCCACTCCCGCCACCCGGACCCCCTGGACGCAAATCGCCCTCAAAAAATGGTCCATGAAAGACCGCCGCGGCAAACACGGCGACGACATCACCCACCTCCGCAGCTGTGTATTCGAGAAAAAAGACGCCGGCTGGATCCCCGCCGCCATCCACTCCGGCTACACCACCGAGACCACGCGCGACCTCGCCCACGTTGACGTCGGCTTTGCCTCCGAAATCAACGCCGCCGAAATCGCCTGGCACCAGGGCATCGACGTTTACACCCCCATGCAAAAACGCCTCACCGTCTTTATGGAAACCCACCTCGGCCTCCGCCTCGGCCACCCCCCCCCCCCCCCTCGCCTTCAACGGCGACTGGGAAGCGATGAAAAAACTCCGTGCCGGCCAAAAACTCGACCCCAGCGAAAAAATCCCCCTCATCCCCTACGACATCGCCTCGACATGGGAAATCGCCTACAACCACTACGCCAACCGCAAAGGCCTCGTTAACGACCTGCCCAACACGAAAAAAATCCTGACCATCATCCGTGCAAAAGCCCCCGCCGGCCAGCACCTCCCCAAAGGCACGCCCGCCAACGCCGACGGCCTCCGGGAATTCCCCGGAATAGACACCCCTCTCTTTGCCACCGGCATAGGAGCCTCCACCGGCTGGATCTCCAGTTGGGAAGCCCTCACCCACGGCAGCAATCTCGACGCCGCGCCGGCAAAGTAACCCTTCATTCCGGTCCGGGGAGCGCACGCGTCTCGCGTGCCGGCTTGGGCGTCTCGCCCAAGCCTTGGCTGACGGTCCGCTCCCCCCCCCCCGACGGCGAAGCCGCCCATTCTTAATTCTAAATTCTTAATTTCCGAAAAACCAACCCATGAAGACAACCTTGGCGAAAACGCTCCTCCTGGTAACCACGTTCCTGCCGTTCGCGGCGAACGCCGAAACCCTCCCCGCCGCCGACACTCCCGCCGCTCCCGCCGCTGCCGCCACCGCCGTCGCGGAGCCTGTCACACCGGCGCCGATACCCGCCTCGCAACTCCCCCTCACCGAACCCGTCATGCGCCTCGACAAGGAAGGCACCCCGCTGAAATTCGTAATGGACCGCCATGACGCCTTTCTCAAACGCGGAAAAGAAAACCCCATCGGCATCCTCTTCCTTGGCGACTCCATCACGCAAAACTGGTCCTACGGAGCGCAAGGCGAGATATGGAAAAAGCACTACGCCCCGCACAACGCCGCCAACTTCGGCCTCGGTGGCGACGGCACGCAAGGCGTCCTCTGGCGCATAGCCAACGGCGAACTCGACAACCTCGTGACCCCTCCGAAAATCATCATCCTGCTCATCGGCATCAACAACGGCAGCCGTCCCGGCGTGGCTGACGGCATCAAGAAAATCGTCGCTCAAATCCGCGAAAAACTCCCGCAAAGCAAAGTACTCCTGCTCGGCATCTTTCCGACGATGAACAAGGAAGGCCTCATCCCGCATCGCCTCCGCGACTACGATGCTGCCGTCAACAAGGAGATAGCCACCCTTGATGACGGCAAGACCATCCGCTACCTCGACATCGGCCAAAAATTTCTCGATACCGAAGGCAAGATTTCCAAGGAACTCATGCCCGACGGCCTCCACCCTGCCGCCCCCGGCTACCAGATCTGGGCCGACGCCATGCAACCCCTCCTCGACGAAATGCTCTCCCCTCCGTCACCGGAAAACTGATACCCTCGCCGGCCCCCCCGCATCATTTCTCGCGCGACCCATGCACCTGACCATCCTTCACCGACCCGGTGCCGGATCGAAGTGGCGCGGGCGTCCCGCCCGCTCCGGAGGTGGCACGGGCTTCCAGCCCGTGATTCCGGGAAAGGTGAGCGCCCCTCCCGCCCCTCCCGCCACTCCCGCCACTCCCGTCGCCGGACGCTTCTGGACGTTCACCGATTTCGATGCCATTCACCGCGAGAGCCTGAACGTACTCCCGCTCGACTACTGCAACCTGCGCACGCGCTCTGCCGCCGGCTGGCAACACTGGCAGCGCGACCTGTATTTCCAGACTGCGAACAAAACCCTGTGGAAAGCGCACGGTTACGACTCGCCGCCGTGGTTCTGGGCTATGCAATTCAAAAAAAACCTCGCGGACACGCGCTTCGGACACGACACCGGTTTTTGTTGCGAATACGAATTCGACGCAAGCTCGATGCCCACGGCATCCTCGAACCCGTCCGTATCCAGTTCTCCTGACATCCATCCTCCCTCCTCCTCCTCCTCATTTCCCCCCCCCC
>JAISAX010000167.1 GCA_031266495.1 Opitutaceae bacterium | reverse complement strand
AAAAATAGTATTAAACTTCTGACCAGTTCCCTTAGTTTAACTATAATTAATTTTGCGGGGGGGGGGAGGTTATTTGTTTGCGGGATGACGCAGGACGTAGAACGGGAAACGGCCAACCTTCGCGGAATCTGCAGCGGCTTCGGTAACGCGATTGCCCATCATGTCGTAAACCTCGTCGCCGGCGCCAGGCGCTGGCGCGGCGGCACGCGCCAGCGGCAAATCATCGACCGACCACCAGGCTTCCACGTTTCTCCCGTCGGGCGAAACGAAGCGGGCGCACGACACGCGGGAACCATCGACCTCCCGCGTATCAAAACCCGCGGGCGCGGCGTCCTCGGTCAAGAGCACCATGGCGGCGTGCGAGGCGATGCCCGGATTCGGCAGGCCGGTCGTCTCGATCGACGTCGTGCAATGGTCGTGCTGGACATTGCGGCCCGCTTCGGACGCGCCCGCGAAATAATTGATGTACCGTTTCAGGCCCAGCGCCTTGAGCAGGAGCGTGGCGCGGATCATGGCGGCGGCGTCGGTGGACGGCGTTCCGGTGCTCGTCTTCGGAATCCGGTACGTGTTCAGCCAACTGCTCCCGCCACCCAGGCCGCCTTCCGTATTCCAGAGCGGCATCACCTCGCCCGCCCGGTTTTTGTAGAAACGATACTTCGCGAGCGTCTCCCGGACCAGGTCGGAATCCGGACTCGTGGAACCGGCATGAATGCCGTAATAATGGAACGAAAAACCGTCGAGCCATTTGCCCGCGCCCCTGTCGAGCAATTCCCACGAAAGAGCCGGGCTGATGCCTGCCGTGCCGGGCGCGATCAACTCGTACGGTTTGCCCGTCGAATCAAGCGCCTCGCGGGTCGCCTTGAACAAGGCCAGCAACACGTCGTCCTTTCGCACGCCCGGCCTCACGCGCAGGAAAGCGCCGTCGGGTTCGTTCCAGATTTCCCATGCGTCAATGTAGGGCGCGAACGCCGTGAACGTGCGCACAACGTAATCTTTCCACTGGCCGATGTCCCTGGGCGGATACGCCGCGCTCCAGCGATTCTTGACCGGGCTGGCGGGATCCACATCGGCGGCGTGATCCGCGACGGTGTCGAAACTTCCCAGTATCCGGAAACCCATTGCCCTGGCTCTCACCAGATCTTTTGTTTTGAAAACCCATTTGCCCGGTTCGCCGGGTTCCACGACGAGCCATTTTGTCGTGAGCGGCGGATACAGGCGCAGCCAGCGGAAACCGGCGCGGCGAGCGATTTCCAGATTCCACGGCGTGAGGTCAACGTGACTCCCGAAAAACGAATCGGGACGCGTGGACGCCTCGGGCAATTCGGGCAACACGCTGTACAGTTGCTCGGCCAGCACCTCGCCGCCGGTGTTCCCGGTCGCGGTTGGGTTTGGGTTTCCCGAAGATTTGCGCGCAGCCTCGATGCGGAATGCGCCGAATTGCGAAGTCGGCACTTCAAACAAAACCTCGCCGTAACCATCGGCACCGGTTGTCAGCGAAACGCCGGGAAGCGCGGTCTTGTTGTCCAGATAATCCACTACGCCGATGTCCCAGGCGAGCGGCGTCCGCGGCTTTTCGTCGGCGACAACAAGCTTGAAAACCGCCTTGTCACCGCGATCAAAAAGACTGGCGAGCGGCATCCCCGCCGCGGCCTGGATCGCCACCGACGGCGGATACAGCGTTTTTACCGGACTCGCCTCCTCGACAAACGAGACGGCGTCGATGTCGTACGTGCCGGGTTTGTCGAAGGCAAAACGCACCACATAAAAACCTCCGCCGGAAACTTTCAGGGTGAGCGGTATTTCATGCCGCTGCCATCGGGTGGAGGACGGCACGGGACGTCCCTGGATGGAAATGTCGCTGTTTTTCCCGCCGCCAATGCCGGCCTCGAACCATTGGCCGCCATTTGAGCGCGCATGGAAAACGAGCTTCATTTTGTGTCCGTATCGGGCCGGGAAATACGCGCTGGTGACGACGGCGCGGCATTGTTCCTTCACCGTGACCGAAAAATAACGTTTGCCATGCGGAGCCTCGTCGCCCGCGCTCGCGGCGAGGGATTCGATTTTCGCGTCCGATGGATTTGGATACGTGACGCCCGTGTCATGCCACGACCATTTGTCGCCGAATTCGCCCTCGCGAATGGTGGCCGTCCAGCCATCAACGCCCGCCTCGAAGGAGGGATTGCGGACCGGATTGATTGTCGGCGCCTCGCCGCCCTCGGTAACCGGCAATTCGCGAAGCGAGAGGTCGTCCAGCCAGCGAAACCCGGGAACACGCGTCCAGAAACCGAGATAAATTCTGGCGTCGGCGGGGATGTCCGCCGGGAGCGCGGTGCGGTAAACGTATTCGCGCCAGTCGTCGGTCAGGCCGGTGTTCACGCGGAAGAACACGCGGTCAATGGGGGCGGACTGGCGGAGCATGATGTCGAGCGGAGCGCCGTTGCTGGTGCCACGCGCCCGGAAACGCAGTTCCAGCGCCATGCCGGCGCGCACGGGAACGTCTCCCCAGTTGAGGTTCCCCATGCCCGCCCGCACCGACCAGCGGCCCGACCAGGGATTGTCGGAATCGCGTCGCGCAGTGTCTTCCTCCGTGGCGGAGCCGTAAGGCGTCCATTTCCACATGGGGACGGCGTTTGTGTCCTCGATGTCGGGGTCGGTAAGGAGATTCGGGGATGAGGGCCGGGGCTGGGACTGGGGCTGAAGTAAAGCCGTGTCGGCATGGAGTGCGCAGAGTGTTGCAACCAGCATCATGCAGATCGTGGCGGCGAGACCCCGGCGGTGGCGGTGGAGATTATGGAGTTGGTGGCACATAAATAATAAATAGTACAAGGACCGTTCAAAAATGCATTTTTGCGCAGACGACGTTCATGTAGGGGGTCGCTTGCGACGCCCGGGAATTGGGCATGTGTTCATCTTGCCGAGGCGGGCTTCGCAAGCGAAGCCCCTACGGTCGAGCCGCGGAACAGCAGTGATTTATTCGCGTTCATTCGCGGTTGGTTCGCTGGATTGATTGATTGGGAAAAGGGGTTTTCAAGACGATCTTCCTGTAGTTTAATTTTCACCAAACCAGAATAAATATGTCGCGGTATCGTACGTAGTTGTCATTATCAGAGGATCTTTCTCTTTGCGTGACTCCACATGTCCGTCAACAAAGGATATATTAACCAGGCCGTCGTGCGGGGCAACGGGGTTTCCGGGATTTCTCCCCGAACCGATAAGATTCCACGTATTTTCTTCCGCTGTCTGCTTGTACCCGTCGCCCATAAGAACCGTTTTGGCTGGCGAGATAACAGATTCGACAGACCGTTTAACATCTGTGGCATCTCCCTGATGTCGATTGAGATCCCGATTGGTCGCATATGTATAAAATGCCTGAAAAAAGCCATTGTCATAGTGTTTGCCCGCCAGCGTGTCGGCACTTATGTTATATAACTGCACATACCCGGGACAATTAAGGATTTTTCTGTTCTCGGGAAATGTGCCGAGAAAAGACATATAATTATTATGGCCATTGAGACCCTCTCCGTCAGCCTTGAAATTAAAAGGCATTATCCCCCGGTTCTCGTCCACTTGCAGTCGCCATACGAGGCTGAGCTGGCGGAGATTGGAGAGGCAAGTGGCCTTATACGCGGACTTGCGCACCTTGCCCGCCACGGGAATGATAATCGCCGCCAGAATGCCAATAATGGTAATTACGGCCAGCAGCTCTATTAACGTGAACGCACGGTGTCTGCTGACACCGGAACATGGGGATGTCGGGATAGTCATAATTATATCGGTGGTTAAGGGCAGTTTGAATTTATTGAACAGAAGGCAAAATACAGGGGCTTCGCAATGGTGTGTGCGTGTGTGTGTGTGTGTGGGGGGGGGGGGGGGGAGGGGGGATGCTGCGTCCCCCCCCCCCGGAATCCATACCAGGAAATCAAGTATATTTATTTCCGACGGGCGAGGCTGCGCCAGAACAGGAGCGGTCCGCAGATGAGGGCAAAAATCAGGGCACAGGTAGCCGGCTCAGGGATGGGGGCTGCAGGGGCCGCAATTATATAAACACAACTGTTAAACCCTTGCTTTGACCAGGTATCGTCGCTTTTGATAACTACGGCACTCCAGATATTGTTATTCGTGCTGGTGTTAGCAATAGTTCCGTTTACCCATGAAAGCGGGACCGTTTGAGTCCAGTTGCCCGTTTGTGTTTCCATATGAAGAGTAAGTCCGTATATAGTACCGGCTTTCAATGTGGTATTGGGCAGGTCGAAGGTGAAATAACTTCCTGCTGTTTCCGTTGGCAAATTATCGGGGAGGGTTCCTGTTGCTGTCCATCCGTCCTTGAAAGCAGAGATCAGGGATCCTCCAATATCTGAAGACGTTGTGGCCGACAAAAGATCCTCACTAAAAGCTACAAGAGAGACCGTAATCTTCAGTCCGCTGAGGACAACGTTTTGCGCATTACCTGCAAGAACAGAACCACTACTGAAGTCGCCTCTGATTTGTATTGCGAACTTGTCCAGAATAAAATCGGCATCAGGACGAAATACCTGCGTGAAATATCGACTCGCGCTCCATGCTATATCGCCTTGAGCAGATCCTCGGGTAAAATAGGCAGTATTATCCGGAGTAGAGGAAATCGTATCCAGAGTAACGGTTACGGTTTGATCATTGGCATTGGCAGTAAAAGCGGCACCAAAGACGAGCAAGGCAGCCGCGAGCGTAGAGACAATATGTGTGCGTATTGTTTTCATGATATATATGTGTGGGGAGAAAATGTGGGTGGAGAAAAAAACGGAAAATCGGAAAAAGACTATTATTGAGCCGGATCGCGGTCGGGAGGACTTGTTTTTATTGTGAGCGGATCGACATCAAGCGGTTCGTCTTCGTGCAAGTGGAAACGCGGATGGGCGGAAAGGCCGGCACAATTTATAGTCGATTCCCGGACAATCAGGCGCGGCTCGAAAATAACCGAAGGAATGGCGCGCCTGGTTTTTTGATTCACACATTTGAGCGCCATTTCCATGGCGCGGAAACCCATCCGCCGGAACGGGATTTCGACCGAGGTCAGCGGCACGGGCGAATGGAGGGCGAGTTGTTCGCTGTCACAACCGGCAATGGCGATGTCGCCAGGGATGTGGATGCGCAGGTCGTAAAGGATGCGCTGAAGCATGAGCGCCACGTGGTCGTTGGCGCAAAAAATGGCGTCCGGACGTTGGGCGGGGTCGGTGAGCCATTCGCGGGTGTCGTAACGCCAGGTGGAACGGGTAAAGGTCTTGAGGAGCGGCTCCCGGCCCGCTTCGCGCATGATGCCGAGATAACCGGTGATGCGATCAACGGTGCCGTAGTGGCCACCACTGGTGAAGGGGACGAGCATGGCAATGCGACGGAAACCGCGTTCGATCAGATGGGCGGTTGCGATGCGTCCGCTGACGACGTCGTTCACATAAACGGCGTTGGTCGGGCGTTTTTCGTTGAGATAAATGACGGGGATGTTGCTGGCCTCGACGGCCTCCTGGAAGGCGGCGCCGATGATGCCGGTGTTGGCAATGATGAGCGCGTCGAGGCCTTCTTCGCGGAGGGCGCGCGGGATGGCGACAAGGTCGCGGTCCTGCCTGGGCACGCGGATGAGGACGATGTTCTGGTGCGTGCGTTCGGCGCACTCGGAGAGGCCGCTGAGGATGGACTCGGTGAACGAGTAGTCGGTGGTGTTTTTGCGTGTATCAAAAAAGCCGATATTCTGGAAACGGTTGGAGCGCATGGCGCGGGCGCTGGAATTGCCCCGGTAATTCATTTCGCGGGCAACGTCCTGGATGCGGCGCATGGTGTCGGGGCTGATGCGTGTCGTGGCGCCGCCCGTGCCGCCAGAGAGAGCCTTGCTGACAGAGGAGGAGCTGATGCCGAGTTTTCGGGCAATGTCCGAGAGGGTGGTTTTTCGCATGGTTTCCGGAAGGGTTCGGGCGGGTGTTCGGGCGGGTGTTCGGGCGGGTTCGGGAAGATTCGAGGATTCGGGAGGCAAATTTGTTTGCTTGATTTAACGCTGAATCAGGTTTTTTTCAAAAGATGTACATGTCAACGAAAATTTTAAATTTTCCCGCCACTCCCGCCGCTCCCGCCGGAAACCATTTTGTGGAATCCGGCCTTTTTCATTCGTGGAAGGACCCGGTTTCGGGGGTCGAAAGTTTTTTGCTCAAAACGCGAGTGGCTCCGTTCCAGCAGACGTTTTATTTCGTGAACACGAGCCTGAGCGGCGACGGACGTTTTTTCTGGTTCTATTGCGCGTTTCCGCCGGCGGGCAGCGCCAACCTGGGGCGTTCGCTGGCCGTCGCCGATTTGGTCGAGGGAACGGTGCGCCATTTCCCCGAGACGATGTTTCTGGACGCATCGCCCATGGTCGATGCCGCGACGGGCGAGGCGTACTGGTGCAGCGGACTGGAGATCTGGAAGCGTAGTCCTTTGCCAGATACGGAGCCGGTGCCGGTGAACCGTTTTCCCGAGGAACTGGCGCGCAATCGCCGTCCGCAGCGCCTGGCGACGCACCTGACGTTTTCCGCGGACCGGAAGGCGTTGAACGTGGACGCGGATTTCGGGACGGAGTGGCTTGTCGGCCACGTGCCGCTCGACGGCGGGGAGTTTGTGCTGTGGGAAAAATTCGACCGTTGCATCGACCACACGCAGTTCAGCCCGGTTGACCCGGACGTGCAGTTGATCGCGGAGGATTTCTGGGTGAACCTGCTGACGTGCGAACTGAATTGTTACAACAACCGCATGTGGCTGATCCGCCGCGGCGGGCGGGCGGAACCGGTTTTTCCCGATCCGCAAATCCCGCAGGGCAAGCCGGTCGTGCGTGACGCGCTCCGGAATTATTCGGGCAGCGAGCCGATCGTGGTCAGGGACGAGCGTTCGATGCACGGGCACGAGTGGTGGGGAGCGGAGGGCCGGTATGTATGGTATGTGCATTACGGGCGCGGGGTGTTTCGCGTGGATGTTTCCGTGTCCGCCGGGAAGCGCGTCGCGGAATTGCTGTGGGCGTCGGACACGGTGTCGCACGCCCATGCGAGCGCGGACGGGATGTTGCTGGTGGCCGATTGTATCCCCGGGGCGCATACGGGGGTGTTTCGTGTGGTGTTCATCAATCGTCACACGGGGCGCGAGGTGGACATCGTGTCGCATTCGGAGTATCCGCCGGATTCGTTGCTGCGGTATCATGTGCATCCGCATCCGCAGTTTTGCGCGCAGGACCGCTATGTGTGTTACACGACGTTCGTCCACGGACGGGTGGATGTGGCGTTTTGCGACGTTGCGAAACTCGTCGCGTTGACTTCGTAACCGGAAAGAGCGGGGGGGGGGGGGGGGGGGGGGGGGGGGGGGGGGGGGGGGGGGGGGGGGGGGGGGGGGGGGGGGGGGGGGGGGGGGG
>JAISAX010000104.1 GCA_031266495.1 Opitutaceae bacterium | reverse complement strand
CCCCCCCCCCCCCCCCCCCCCCCCCCCCCCCCCCCCCCCCCCCCCCCCCCCCCGCGGCGGGCCCCCCCAGGCGATGCGGTGATGGTATCAGTTTTGTTTCACGGCGGTGGTGAACGCGGTTTTTTCCACGAGATCGGGACGTGATTTTACGTGGAAGTCGGCGAAGAGAATGTTGCGGGCCGATTTGTGGCAGTTGGGGGTGATCCAGGCATCGGCGTTTTCGCCCCAGCGTTCATAGGCGAGAATGGCAAGGGAAGGGGCGACGAACGATTTGATGTCCTTGCGACCCTTCTCGCTGCGACCGAAGCCCGTCCATTCCCGGTTCTGGAAATACGAGTTCCGGAGCCAGGTGTTGGTGTATTTCTGTTCGAGGAGCGGCTTGGCGGTGGGACAGGAAAAAACGCCTTCCACAAGCGGACCGCCTTCCCTGATTTGCACGTAAGGACGCAAGGCGGCCATCCCTGCGCCGCCATCAAAACCGGTGTCGTAAAAAGGCGGCAACCGGTCCTTCTGGTCGGTGAGAAACAACTGATAGGCCAAGCCAAGCTGGCGGATATTGGAGAGGCATTGCGTGGTGCGCGCCGACTCGCGCACACGACCGGCAACCGGAATCAGGATGCCTGCCAATATCCCGATGATGGCAACGACAGTAAGCAGTTCGACCAGTGTGAAGGCTGACGCGAAAGCCGACGCGAGGGCCGGGGAATGGATTTTAACAGGACGACATTGTCGTCCTGTTACCTGAGCACGCTCAGGTCGCGAGTGACGGGTGAATGGGGAATGCATGAGGCCGATAAAAACCGGTGAAATGCCGCATGGCAAATGTGACGAAGCTAAACATGTTTAGTCCCCGAACTGGACACAAAAACATCCGCCGATATCAGCGGGGGGGGGGAGGGAGATTACCTGGGCGCTTGAGGAGAGGAGGACGTGTCCGGCACGGCGTGCGCAAACCAGGCGGGGATTTGATCGGTTTTGATCTCCAGCTTGTTCGCGTCCGTGACTTCGGCGATCCACGTGTGCTCTTGTTCGTCTCTGGAATTGTCAAAAATGTAAGCGCGATCCGTCTGCCGGATGGCTTGGCCAAGCAAGCCGAGCGAACGCTGGTAGCGTGCGATGATTTTCCCCTCGGGCACAGGATGTCCACCAAGGCGCATACGATTGTTCACCCGGGATATGTTGATGGCGGAATCCTCCGTGGCCACATAGTAAAGATAAACCCGATACCCCAAGGAGCGAGCCCGGGTGAGCAGGGCGATCTTGTCGGGAGACGACATCACTGTTTCAAAGGAAAAGGACGCCCTCTGTGTCAGTAGCGTGATGCGAATAAAATCGGCAATGACCGATGCCAAATAGGAGTTGGGCGGCGGTTCGGCCGGATGCAGCAATCGTCCGTTTGAAATTTTAATCTTTTGCGCAATCCCGGCCAGGTTCCGGGTCTGCAAAAAGGGTGAACTGGCCAGAAATGGAATGATTCCGGAGGCAGTTGCCGGAGGTATTCTGAATCTGGCGAAATCAAGTGAACCTTCCTCGCGAAGCTCCTGCTCAATGTTATCCGGGTTGATATAGACTCCCAGCATATCGGGTCGCAGCACCACCGATTGCAGCTTGCGAATGAGCGTGCTTTTGCCCGATCCGTTGGGGCCGGCAAACATACGTAATCGGGGAATGACCGCTGCGGGAGACGGTGTCATGAAAGGCGGATCAATGTACCTTTTTTAGCGGGACGGGGGGGAGAAATTCGTTTGCGTTCCACTTGCGAGCCATCGGGGAACACCTCGTAAATCACGCCATTTTTGGCCTGCATCACGCTTTGTCCTGAGGCAAGAATACGCAGGCGGGCATCGGCAAACGCGGAACCTGCGAGCGCAGGAATCTGGCTTTCCAGAAAGCACATGGTTTTTTCGTCTTCGGACATGTGGGGAAACTGGTGCAACAAAAGCTCCGGGGCAATATCGAAGATTGGTTCGACCGGGTTGAGCGCGGTGGGCGCGTGTGAGCGCGTGGGTCGGTAAACATGTTTAGTTGCGGCGAGGGCGGCGCGTCGTCAGACACCACGGGTGTCATGATCAACATCCGCGAACTCGCCCGTCTTGCCAACGTCAGCCCCGGCGCCGTCAGCCTCGCGTTGCGTGGGCGACCGGGTGTATCGGAGGCGACAAGACAGCGGGTGCTCGCCGTCGCCGCCGGACACGGTTACCGGCCCAACCCGATGGTCACGGCGCTGATGAGCCAGGTGGGCACGCGGTTGCGGCGACGGGTGGAGTCGATCGTCGGCCTGCTCTCCACGCTCGACATGAGAAAATATCCGGTGCACAGTACACCCGCGTTGTATTGGCAGGGCATCATGCGGGAGACGAACCGGACGGGTTATGTGGTGGAGCAATTTTTTCACGAGCATTTTGATGAACAGATCCCGCTCGCCCGGATGCTCGACGCCCGACGTATCCGCGGGATCATCCTGCACCTGATGCGCGACGATTTCGAATCGCTCGCGATCGACAAGGATCAGTTTGCCTTTGTTGCGATTGGCGTGCCGGTGGTGGGCCGGCAGGTGGATTTTGTCTGCAACGACCACGGGCACAGTGTGCAACTGGCGATCCGGAACCTGCTCCGCCTCGGATACCGGCGGCCCGGACTCGCGCTCGATGGCAACCGGCCCGAACATTCCGAGTCCGCCATGCTTTCCTCCATGTTGCTCTCGCAGTTTCGCATTCATTCCGGGCGCGGAGGCGGAAAATTCCACCGTATCCATCCGCTCGTTACGAGGGACTGGACTCCGGCCACGTTTCTCGCCTGGTATCGCCACGAGAAGCCCGATGCGATCATTTGCTCCGATCACCTCGCGCTCGGATGGCTGCGCGACGCGGGCGTGCGTGTGCCGGGCATCCGGCACGACGAAAGGGGCAAGTGTGACGGCGTGGCATTCGCCCACCTCGATCTTGATCCCGGCTGGAAAGGCATCGCCGGCATCGACCAGTGCAACGACCAGGTCGGCGCCGCCGCGATGGACTTGCTCATTTCGCTCCTCAACGCCAACCGCTACGGCCTGCCCGCGCATCCGCGCACCGTGAAACTCCAGGGCGAATGGCACGACGGCGACTCCGCTCCGCCGGTGCGTCGCTGATCAATCGTCAGTCCGGATACGGTCGGATTCCTGGTCCGGCGGGATGTCCGGGACTGCCGCGAGAAACGCATCGAACTCGCGCCGGTTGCCCTTCGCAGCCTCTTCACGCAGATGATCGAGAGTGACAAGCGCCGCCATTTTTTCGACGGCAGCGGAAACGATAAACTGGTCAACGCTCCAGCCATCACGAAGAGCAAGCTCCTGGATGTTCCTGTGCAGGGACTCGGGGAGTTGAACGGTGAGAGTGTTCATGGTTTTGTTGATTGACGGATGTTTTTCAGGAAATCACCGGGGGTTACAGCCGCAATGCCAAGTTGGTTGCAACCCCGGAAGTCTCTTACGTTATGCGTGACAACGTAGTGGCATGCCTCCGTGCATGCCGGGATGAGGCGCGTCAGCGCCTCGCCTCCCCGCCCCGAACCGGGCGACGCCTCGCGTCGTCACCACACGCAGGGACGCGTGTGGCTACGCACGTCCGCATGGCGCCTCTTACATCACCGCCGCGCCCGGGCCGGTCTGCATGTGGAGGATGTCGGGGCGCGAGCCGAATTTCGCCGCGTAGGCAGCGGCTACCTTTTCGGCCTGCGCCTGGCCGAAACTGCCGTCGGTCAGCGACATTACCGCGCCGCCGAAACCGCCTCCGCTCAGGCGCGCGCCGTACACGCCTGCGGCCTTTTCCAGCGTGTCCACCAGAAAATCGAGTTCGGGCGTGCTGTTCTCGAAAAGATGCTGCGAACTGCGATGCGAGGCGGTGAGGAGTTTCCCAACGGCAACCAAGTCGCCTTTGGCGAGCGCGGCTTTCGTCGCGTCCACACGGGCGATTTCTTCAGTGATGTGTCGTGCGCGTTTGAATACAACCGGATCGAGCCTGTCTTCGGCCGCGAGCACCTGCGCGGGCGTCACTTGCCAGAGGAGTTCGACGCCGAGGGCTTTGGCGGCGGCCATGCACTCGCGGTTGCGCGCGGCGTAGAGGCCATCGACGAGCGCGTGTTTGGTGTGGGTGTTGAAAATCCAGAAATGCGCGTCGGACGGCATCGGCACGGTGGCGAACTCCGGGCCGCGGCAGTCGATGAACACGAGATGGTCTTTCTCGCCGAAACCGGAGACGCCCTGGTCGAGGATGCCGCAGGGCACGCCGACGAAGTGATTTTCCGCGTGTTTGCCGATCTTGACGAGCGTCTCCCGGTCGGGGTTCTGTCCGGTGATGCCGAGGAAGGCGAGGGCCGAGGCGAGTTCGATGGCGGCGCTGCTCGAAAGGCCGGAACCGGCGGGCAAATCGGCATCGGCGAGGTAATCGAAACCGGCGGGCGCTCGCTGGCCGAATTCCGGCAGCGCGGCGAGGATGCCGAGCGGATAGTTCGCCCAGGAGGTTTTGCCTTCGAGGCGCGCAAGCGGAGCGGCGGCGTCGAGTTCGATCGTCTCGCCGGTGTAAACCGCATGCAGGCGGCGACGCGAGGGCGCGGCGGCTTCGGCGGGCACGGGAGCAATGGCCACCCACACGCCGCGGTCGATGGAGGCGCCGAGCACGGTGCCGCCGTTGTAATCGGTGTGGTTGCCGATGAATTCGATGCGGCCAGGCGCGCGGGTGACGAGTTGCGGGTCGCGTCCGTAAAGGGCACGAAAGCGGGCGATGAGTTGGTTCTTCATGAGATGGGAACAGGTAGTGTGGCGGATGGATGGAGGGCAGGAGGGCGAGCGGACGGGAGGGAAGGCGGCGGGAGAGAGAGAGATGTTGGTTGGAAACAGTGACCGGGCTGGACAGGAAAAAAAAAACGGAACGGAAACGTTCAGCCTGCCCGCGGGCGCGAAGCGAGCGCAAAGAGAGGGCGCAGGCAGAGAGGGAGGGCGCGGGTGTAATTGAAAGCGGTGGGAATGCCGCCGCTCCTTGCCATCTGTCCCGCATCCGGTCCAGCCTTCCGTCCGAACAAGCCAATACCCCGCTATACCATCCTCCCTCCCTCCCCCCCCCCCC
>JAISAX010000071.1 GCA_031266495.1 Opitutaceae bacterium | reverse complement strand
CCCCTAAATTTTAACAAAAAAACAAGAACCCCCATACCCCCCCCGCCGTTCCCCGGCCTCCCCCCCCAACCCCCCAACAGTCGAGACGCCTGCCATCCGTGGGTAGAACTTTTTGCACCCGGAGCTCCCGCTCCCGTCAGATCGAATTGCACCCGGTCAGATTTTCAAAACGTAAGGAACTGTAAGGAAATAACCTGTTCATTTGTTACACCGGACACTGATTCCAGACCGGGGGGACCGCTAAAGAACGCTGAAGAACGCTAAAACCCAACCCCCGGTATTGTATTATTTTAGCGTTCTTTAGCGTTCTTTAGCGGTCCCCTCCTTCTGTCTGGTCACTTTGTCCAGATTGAACAGGTTATTCCCTTAAAATTCCGTAGTATGTGTTTTTGCCCGCCAGGTATTGTGAAAAAACGCCGCATTCAACCAGTCCCTGCAAATCGCGTGTCGCGGTGGGTTTTGTAGTTTGGGTGATGGAAATGTATTTTCGCGCCGTCATGCCGCCCGCAAACCCCTCCTGCCCCGCATCGAGCATCTTGCTCACGACCTTTGTCTGGCGCACATTCAAGGTGCCTTTGTGCCTGTCGAAAAAATGCGCCTTTTTGACGGAAAATTCGAGTGTCGCCAGCGCGTCCTGCTGCGCGTCAATGAGCAATTGCGAAAAGTAAAGCAGCCAGCCGTTGATCTCCAGCGTCGCGCTGCCTTTTTTTAACTCCGCGTAATACTGCTTCCTGTTTTTTTCGATCGTCCGGGAGACGCGCATGAGGAGCTGGCGTCCAAAAGATTGGGAAAGGCTTTTTTCGATCAACGCTCGCCCGAGCCTGCCGTTGCCGTCCTCAAACGGATGAATGCTCTCAAAATACAAATGCGCGATGGCCGTCCGGATGATCGCCTTCGTGACGTTGCCGCCGGACCGGAACGCGTTGAACCATTTCACGAAATTCCGGACTTCCGCCGGGACGCGCTCCGCGGGCGGCGCCTCGTAATGCACTTTTCCCGCGCCGAAAAATCCCGAGACGCCCTGCATCGGTTCCTTGTTTTTTCGATACGCGCCCGCGTGAACAAACCTGTCACCGGCGAACAGGACAGCGTGCCAGCGTTTCAGCATTTTTTCGCCCAGTTTTTCCCGAAACGAATTTCTGACTTCGAGCATCAGCAAGGCGACATTCCCGGCCCGCTTGTCCTTGATTTTTTGCGTTGTCGCGCCCGGTCCCGTTTTTTCGAGAAAGGACGAGCGCACGTCTTCGCGTGACACTTTTTCGCCTTCGATTTCCGACGTTTTGACCGCTTCGGAAACCATCAGGGCGAGCGTCTCATTCTTCTGTTTTTCGGAGGAGAAGGTCTTGAAAACCCCGAAGATCTCGCCGGCGAGTCCCGCGAATCTGAACGCGTTTTCGTTCACGATTTTCTCGTCATAGACGAACTCCGCCCACTGTTTCATTTGCCAGTTATACATGTCGGGAGTTGTTGTTTGAAACGCCCGGGATTTGAGCCGGATGCCTGATTTATCCGGCTCAAAGTCATTCGGCTCCCCCCCCCCCCCGCCTGTCGCCGAACTGGATCTCCGCATCGCCCGCCTCCTCGCCGCGCAAAGCCAGCCCGCCGCCGTCAAGATCGTCCGCTACCGGGAGATCTCCGGCACCGGCGAACTCATCACCACCCGCCCGTTGCCCATCACCGCAACCGGCTGCCTGCGCGATTACCGCCTCAAGACCGTCACCTGTCCGCCGTGCGCCGGCCGCCCCCTGGTCGCGTACAAGACGCTCAACTGCCTCGAAAACCTGCTGGCCCGCCGCGCCGCCCGCGAAGCCGGTTGCGACGAAGCGCTCTTCATCACCCACGCCCCGGACGCCCTTGTCCTCGAAGGCTCCGCCACCACGCTCTTCATCGTGAAGGCCGGCATCGTGCGCACGCCGCCGCTCGCCCTCGGCATCCTGCCCGGCATCGCCCGCGCCCGTGTCCTCGCGCACCTCGGGCCGGAGCGCGCCCGCAAGGAAACCGTTTCACGCGAGGCTCTGTTTGCCGCCGACGAGGTTTTTGTTACCAATGCCCTCACCGGCGTCATGCCCGTCTCCCGTATCGACCGCCGCGATTTCCCGTCCGTCGCACCTGTCACCGCCGCCCTCGCCGCCTTTTTCAACCACTAACGGATACTGATGACCTCCATTCCAAACCTATGAAAGGACCGCTAAAGAACGCTGAAGAACGCTAAAATTACCGGACGTTGTTGCGAAACAGGAAAGGGAAAGGCCGGGTCTGTTTTTAGCGTTCTTTAGCGTTCTTTAGCGGTCACCTCTTCCGGTTTCAGCGCAGCCATCAGCGTTCGTCAGCAGCCAAAATATCCACCGCATGTCCAACACCGCCAACGACCCGCTTTCCCGTTTTCGCACCCTGCTTCACGCCGCCGTGACGCAAGGCACGCTCGTGAAGCTCACCTGCGGCAAACCGTTCACCGACACCGTCGCCGATCCCACGCTGAAAAACCTCTTCGTGCGGCCGGTGAACCTCAAGGCCGGCCCGCGCCTGAGCTTCGTCTGGCGCCACGCCACACGCGACATCACCAAAAACCACCCGCCCACCGAAGCCCTCGCCGAACTCGACGCGCTCCTCGGCGCCACCTTCGGCGACGCCCACCTGTTCACGCCCGAGCAAAGCATCCAGTTCCAGACGCTCCCCAACGGACGCCGCAAACTCACCCTCAAAACCGCGGCCGAGGCTCCGCCTCCTCCCCGCGACTCCCACGATCGTCACAAGGCCCACGCCATCCCGGCCGATGCCCCCTGGCTCCGCGCACTCGGCGTCACCAACGACTGCGGCCAGCCCCGCGAAGGCATGGCGGGCAAGTTCCGGCAGATCCAGAAATTCAGCGAACTGCTCACCCACCTGCTCGCCGAGGCCGGCCTTGTTGCGCCGCGCGCGGCTAATGAAGAATGGCGAATGCAGAATGCAGAATCGCCGGACGCCACCGCCGTTTCTCCCGCCATTCCGCCCTGCGTTTCTCCCGGTGCCACCGGCAGCGCAACCGTCTCCCTTCTGCATTCTTCGTTCTCCATTAGCCCAGCGGGGAGCGTCCTGCGCATCGCCGACATGGGCTGCGGCAAGGGTTACCTCACCTTCGCCCTCGCCGCGCTGCTCGGCCCCCGCGCGGCCATCGCCGGCATCGAACGCCGCGCCGACCTCGTCGCCCTCGCCAACCGGATCGCCGCGCAACACGGTTTTGCTCCCGCTCCCGATCCCGCGCCTTCGTCTCCCCACTCCTCCTCGTCTCAGGACGTCCCTGTGCCCGTTCCCGCGCCCGGTCTGGTTTTTCGCGAAGGCGAGATCAGTGCCGCCGCGTCCGCCGCCGCGCCGACGCTCGATGTGCTCATCGCGCTCCACGCCTGCAACACCGCGACCGACGACGCTCTCGCCGCCGGCATCGCGGCCGACGCGCGCCTGCTCGTCGTCTCGCCCTGCTGCCACAAGGAGCTGCGCCCCCAGCTCACGCCCCCGTCCGTGCTCGCCGGGGCGCTGGCCCACGGCATCCTCCACGAACGCGAGTCCGAAATCGTCACCGACGCCCTCCGCGCCGAACTCCTCGAATGGGCCGGCTACCGGACAAAAGTCTTCGAGTTCATTTCACCCGAACACACGGCGAAAAACCTCATGATCGCCGCCATCCGGACCCGCGCGCCCGGCTCTCCGCAAATTGCCGGCCGCATCCGTGCCCTCGCGCAGTTTTACGGTATCCGCGAACAGCGCCTCGCCCGGCACCTGGGTTTCGCGCTGACGGAGCCGGAGCAGGCGTAACACCAACGTTCCGGAATCTTCGGAGGTTTTATACTTTACACAAAGGCCGCAAAGAACGCAAGAAACGCAAGGAATTGCCGGTTCTGTTCTTGGCGCGCTTCGCGATCTTTGCGTAAAGTCAAAAACATCCCGGGCGCCGGTATAACCGGCCCGATCGGCTCGGGCGGACTTGCATCGCAGCTGCCTGCCCTGGCGCATCCAGTTTCGCCTTGTCGATCCACCAGCCGCACACCGTTATCAGGCATCCGCCATGAAAAAATCCAGCATTGCCATCGGTTCCGATCACGCCGGTTTCGCCTACAAGGAAAAAATCAAGGAAGCGCTCCTCGCCGACGGGCACACGGTGCGCGACTTCGGCACGTATTCCGACGCCTCCTGCGACTACCCCGATTTCATCCGCCCCACCGCCGAAGCCGTGGCGCGCGGCGAGTTCGAGCGCGGCATCGTCCTCGGCGGCTCGGGCAACGGCGAGGCCATCGTCGCCAACCGAGTCAGGGGCGTGCGCTGCGGGCTCTGCTGGAACGAGCAGGTCGCCATCTGGAACCGCTCCCACAACGACGGCAACGTCCTCTCCCTCGGCGCACGCACTCTCACCCTGGAAGAAGCCCTCAAAATTGTCCGCACCTGGCTCGCCACCGCGTTCGAAGGCGGCCGTCACATCGCCCGCATCCGCAAGATCGACGGCCAGTGAACGGGTTGCCAATTTTCGATTTTCGATTCATGATTTTCGATTTCCCGACCCGTCCAATACATCACTCCTGGCGCAGCAGCGCCCACTCGTACCGGGCGAAAGCGCCAGTCTGACAAATCGAAAATCGGGAATCGAAAATCGAAAATTGGCCCCACTCCGGTCCCTGACCGGCATCCGCAACCCTGATACACCACACACATCATGCGTATTACCTGGTACGGCCATTCCTGTTTCCTCGTCGAAACCACCGCGGCGCGGATCATCATCGATCCGTTCCTGACGGGCAACCCCTTCGCCCCCGTCCGGGCGAAAGACGTGAAATGCGACGCCGTGCTCGTCACGCACGGCCACGAAGACCATACCTGCGACGCCTTCGAGATCGCCCGCGCCAACGACGCCACGCTCGTCGCCAATTACGAAATCGCCGAGTACTTCGCCGCCAAGGGGCTCGCCACCACGCACGGCATGAACCCGGGCGGCGCGCACCACTTCCCCTTCGGCCGGGTGAAACTCACGCTCGCGCACCACACCTCCAGCCTCAACGCCGGGCTCAATCCGATCTACATGGGCGTGCCCTGCGGCATCCTTCTTGAGGCCGACGGCAAACGCCTCTACCACGCCGGCGACACCGCGCTCTTCCTCGACATGCAGCTCATCGGACGCGGTGGTCTCGACGCCGCCCTGCTCCCCATCGGCGACAATTTCACGATGGGTCCGGAAGACGCCATCGACGCGCTCGATTTCCTGAAACCCCGCATCGCCGTGCCTATGCACTACAACACCTGGCCGCCCATCGTGCAGGACCCGCAGGCCTTCGCCGCCGCCGCCAAGGCGCGCGGCCACGAAGTCCACCCGCTCGCCGCCGGCCACTCGCTGGACATCTAGAGAAAAGCGGAAAGGCTGAAACGCTGAAAGGCTTAAACGCTTAAAACCTGAAATAAAACCAGCCGCTAACGCCCCCCCCCCCCCCCCGGCTCGCCAGAACCTTCAATCCTCCGCTCTCCGCCTTTCAGCTTTTCAGTTTTCAGGGAACTTCTAAAAATTGAACAGAAGGCAACGAAGAGAACGAAGAACAACCAGGAGCACCTGCCGTTCACTTCTGCTTAACCTTCTTAAAGTGAATGTGTTCTTTCAGTGTCTTCTTTGTTTTTACCTTCGTTTCCTTTGTTTCCTTCTGTTCAAAAATAAATTTCCAGAACTTCCCTTCAGCCTTTCCGCTTTTCCTCCATGCCGTACTTCGACCACAACGCCACCACGCCGCTCTCGCCCGCTGCCCGCGCGGCGTGGCTGAAAATGGCCGACGAAGCCTGGCACAATCCCTCAAGCCTCTATCGCGCCGCCGCCCGCGCCCGCATCCGGCTTGATTCCGCCCGCGAAGCCCTCGCCGCGCTGCTCGGCGGCGAACCCGCGCACACCATTTTCACCTCCGGCGCCACGGAAGGAGCCCACGCCGTCCTCGGCCACCTCGCCGCCACGCTGCCCGCCGGCAGCCGCCTGGCGATCAACCCCACCGAGCACCCCTGCGTGATCGCCGCCGCACAGCGATTTTTCGGTGACCGCGTCCTCCCTCTGCCCGTCACCGCCGACGGCGTGGTCACGACCGCGGCCGTCGAGGCCGCCCTCGCCGATCCCGTTGAAAAAACCGGCGCGGTCGTCGTCATGGCCGCGAACAACGAGACCGGCGTCATCCAGCCCTGGCGGGAAATCGCCCGCGCCTGCCGCGCCGCGACCAGCGGCGACGGAGGGGGGGGG
>JAISAX010000029.1 GCA_031266495.1 Opitutaceae bacterium | reverse complement strand
GGGGGGGGGGGGGGCGGCAATTGCAGCGCTGGCGCGCCAGTGCGCGGGAGGGCGCAGGAGCGGCGGACGATGAGGTCGCCGTGGATCACTTTTTGCGGGAGGACGGATAGTTTGTTTTTGAGTTTCAGGTCCACCCACTGCGCGGCTTCCTCGCCCATGTCGCGGAGGGGCTGGCGCGTCGTGGTGAGCGGCGGATTATAAAACTTGCTCGTGGGGTTGTCGTCGTAGCCGACCACCGAAATGTCGTCGGGCACACGATGGCCGAGTTCGACGCAGGCGCTGATCGCGCCGTAGGCCATCGAGTCGTTGGTCGCAAAGATGGCCGTGATCTCCGGGTGTTTTTCGAGGAGCTGGCGCGTCTGGTCGTAGCCGGCTTGCTCGGTAATGGGCGTGGGCGTGTGGGCAACCATCCAGCCGGGGCGCGGGACGATGCCGGCGGAGTCCATCGCCTGTTTCCAAGCGGCGAGGCGTTCCTGGTGGTCGATGACGCCTTCGAGGTGGCCGCAGAGAAAACCGATGTGGCGGTGGCCGAGGCGGAGCAGGTATTCGGTCTGTTCGAGCGCGCCGCGGTGGCAGTCGCAGTCGATGTAGCCGATACCGGCGAGGTTGGTGCGGTTGGCCACGAGGACGGTCGGGATGCGGGCGGCAAGGAGCGCGCGGCCTTCGACGGGATCGAGCGGGGTGAGGAGTATGGCGCCGTTACAGCGTTTTTTTCGTAACAATTCCGTGAGCGATTGCGGTTCGCCGTCGCGTTCACCGGGGGTGTGGTAGAGCAGCGTGGTCTCGACTCCGTGTTCGAGGGCGTAGGTCGAGACACCGGCGAAAATCTGCGCGAAGAAGTTTTCAAACGAGGGGGCGTCGGCCTGCACGACCATCGCGATGCGCGTGCCGCGACGGATGTTCTCGCGAGGGCGGTAACCCTTTCCTTCGATGATTGCCAGTGTCTTGCGCCGCAATTCCTCGCTCACGCCGCTCTCGTTGTTCAGGACGCGGGAGACGGTGGCGACGGAAACGCCGGAGGCTTTGGCTATGGATGTGATGTTCATCACGGCAGTGAAGGGAGGCAGGGCGAACAGGGCTATTTCAGAATCGGAGTGTGGCGCGAGTTTGCGGTTTTTTTGAAAAGTTACGAAACTTGTATTGATAAATTCTGGAATCATGCAATAAAAATATCCGGAATTTATTTTGAATTTTTCCAACCAACGATCAGACAAGGCACATATGGACCACAAAAATCACGTTTCACTCAAACTCGCCGCGATTCCGGTCAACCGGATGCGGAGCGGCGTCGGCGCTTCCTGGCATTCGATCCTCAACGCGCCCGTCGGCCACGGCGGGAGCGCGTTTGGCGGGCAGCCTCCGGTGCTGCCGGTCCACGAACCGCTCTGGAAATCCATCGAGGCTCATGCGGACTGGCTGAGGCTGCGTTTCATCCGGCTGGAGTTCGAGTGGCGGCAGTTCGAGCCGCGCCGCGGAGAATTTACGTGGGACTCGCCCGAGATGCGGATTCTCGACCGCATTTGCGCGTGGGCGGAGCGGGCCGGCGCGGACGTGATGTTGCAGCAGCAGTGGGGCGGAGTCTCGTGGAATGCCTTTCCGGAGTTTCGCGGCGATCCGGCGATGGAGATCTATTCGGCCCCGGCGGACCTGGATGCGTTTGCCGACGGGTGGATGCGGTTGCTGGAAGAGTTGTATGTGCGTCGCGGATACCGGTGTATCCGCTGGATCAATCCGATCAACGAGCCGGGTTACTGGTGGTGGCACCTGCCGGAGTCGTACCGGTTGTTGCGCGTCGGCGGCGACCGCGAGGCGTCACGGCGGCTTCAACTAAAATACCTGGCGGAGGCGTGCGCGATTCTGCGGAAGCGGTTGCGAGCGGAGCATCCGGCGGTGCGGTTGATGGGGCCGGACGAGACGGACTTGCCGGTCTATGAGCGGCTGGCTGCCGAGCCGTGGTTCGCGGCGGTGGACGACGTGGATTTCCACAGCTACAATTCCGTGCTCGACCACGAGCCGCTGCCCGGGGCGCGGAATTACCACATCGGCGACCGGATCGATTCGCTGGCGCGGCGGTACTGCGACGAGGCGCACGCCGCCGGGAAGGGGTTTTTTCTGACGGAGGTGGGAAGCATGATCTACGGATACGGCGCGGACAATCCGGCGCCGGGTTCGCTCCCGGCGTCGCTCAAGGATGCGGAGGTCCTGATCCGGTCACTGGCGGCGGGAGCGGACGGTTTCAGTCACTGGAGTTTCACGAACCGGGGCGACATCGACGGGCAGTGGCAGCTCGTCGATACATGGGATATTGGATACAAAAACTGGCGTCCGGAAGCGCGCCCGCACCGTCCGGCGTTCGATGTGCTGGGGCGGGCGATGCGACATGTGCCGAAGTGCGCGCGGGTTTTTCCTGTGGAGGTCGGGGGCGGTTGTCTTGATGACGGACCACACCGGCGTGTATTTGCCGTGGCGTTACAGGATCCGGAGACGGGCGGCATGTGCCTGCTTGTGGTGAACAATGCGGAGGAGCCGTTCGGGTTCACGCTGGAGTTGCCCGAAACCCGGAGTGAAGACGGAGCGGCGTCTCGTTCCGGAGGCGGCGTGTGGTCGGTGCTCGATCCGTGGACGGACAAACCGGTCGCGCTCGACAAGAGTCCGCGTCTGCGTCCGGGCGCAGGCTCTGCGGAGGCGTGGAGCGGCGTGCTGCCGCCCTGCCAGGTTACCATTCTCGGCAATGGCGCCCGGTCGGGACCGGGCCTTGAGGACGACTCAGGCTGATGCCGGGAGCGCAGAGGGAGGGGGGGGAGGAAAATCAAGAAGTAAGAATCAAGAATGAAGACAGGGCGGCTTCGCAGACGGATTGAGCTGCGCAGGTCATGGGTGGTTCGTGGACGTGGGTTCGTTTTCTTGATTCTTCACTGATGTCACGCGGACGGCCTTGAAGTGGCGCGGGCGTCTCGCCCGCCTCCGATGTGGCACGGGCATCCCTGCCCGTGAGCGCTGCCTCTCCGCGTACCGCGGGCGTCTCGCCCGCATTTCCGGGCGGCGCTGCGCGCCGTCAGCGGGCGGGACGCCCGCGCCACAGCGCACTGCGTAGCATCAGTTCTTAACTCTTGCTTCTTGATTCCCTCGCGTCAGCAGGGGGGGGGGGACAGTTTGCTCTTCGCCGCCGCCCGGATTTCAGGCTTTTTGAAATTTAGACTATGCCCGAATAAAAACGTCCGTTAATGGTTTTTATCGTGCATACTCGAAAAAAAAATTACCCGGGTGACATCGGGTTGCGCAATGCATTGCGCGGGTATCGTTCGCAGGACACCGGCATCCAGCTGGAATGTGTCGTGTGCCAGCATCTGCTGGCCGGCGGCTGGGATGTGACGGTTGGGCGGTGGGGAGAACTGGAGATCGATTTCGTGGCCGAGCGCGATTCCTCGCGTCTGTATTTGCAGGTAGCCTACCTTATGTCTGACGAATCCACGCTGGCGAGGGACCACCGCAACGCGGGGAATGCAGGCCGGAAGCCTGCGCTGCGTTTTTCCCGTCAATCCGGCGGCTTCGCCGTCGGCGGGCGTTTGCCAGATTGTCAGTAAAAGCCCGCGCCACGTGTACACACGTATCATTCGTATGTTACAATCTGAAGTTACGCGGATCGACGTGGCACGGGCTTCCAGCCCGTGGACGGATCGGCAGTAAAGCGCAGCCTCCCTGCTCACCTTCGTGTCATTCCTTCGTGTCATTCACTGTAAACAACTGTCATTCTCTCAAACAAATGATCTTGCCTGGTGGCAAAGGGCGACGCTGCGCGTCGTCCACGGGCTGGAAGCCCG
>JAISAX010000009.1 GCA_031266495.1 Opitutaceae bacterium | reverse complement strand
CGCGCGCCGGGTCGGAAGGGAACTGGAGCTACACGGCGACGGACCCGAAAAAGCCGGTGAACTACGTGAGTGTGTACGATGCGATGAGGTTCACGAACTGGCTGACGAACGGAGCGACGACGGGAGCAGACACGGAGACGGGAATGTACACGCTGAGCGAAGGGAGCGCGATCCCGTCGAACCCGACGGTGGGGCGCAACATTGATGTGAACGGCACGACGCTGACGGGGACGGGCGATCTGTCGGGCGTCACCGGTACGGTATGGGCGCTGCCGAGCGAGGACGAGTGGTACAAGGCCGCGTACTACAATGTGGATACGAGCGAGTATTCGCTGTATCCGAACGGTTCAGACACGATCACCGGAGCGGAAGCGAATTATTACGATCCCGCGCACGGCTACACTGCTATCAGTTTGACGGATGCAATTAGTTACGCAGAGGAACAGAACGGGACTTTTGACATGGGAGGAAACGTATTTGAGTGGAACGACTCGCTGCGCACCACGTGGGATGGTCAAGATATTGGAGATTCTAATGCCCGTAGTGTGCGTGGCGGCTCGTTCCCCTCCAACACCGGCACCCTCGCGTCCTCGGGGTGCCGCAACTACTCCGGCGACATCGAGTACAGCTACCTCGGTTTTCGTGTAGCGGCGTTGTCCGGCCTGACGGCCGTGCCGGAGCCGGGGACGTATGCAGCAGCGATGGGACTGTTGATACTTGTCATTGGAGTGTGGGTACGTCGGGGCCGCCGCCCCCTTTGAGCGTTAATCCTGTTACCCTTTAAGGACCCGCGGCAGCGGGTCCCTCCGCCTCGCAGCCCCCTAGACCCTGCGATCCGGGTGTAATTGAACGTGGTGAGGAGATGCGGTGTTTCATCCGGAGGACAGACAAACACTGAACATCGAACACTGAACACTGAATCAAGGTAACTCCCCGTTCAGTGTTCAGTGTTCCGTGTTCGATGTTCAGCGTTTCCTCCTTTTCCCACCATTTTCAATTACACCCGCCTTGACGTTTGTCGATTCGGGTTCCGCCTGCCTTGTCCGGATACGTGGGCGCATCTCAAAAACTGGACAAGCTCTGGAGTGGCAGTGGCGCGGGCGTCTCGCCCGCTCCGGGAATGGAGGGACGGGAAGAGACGGGAGAGACGGGAAGAGAGGCAGGGAGGCGGCGCTTTGCGCCGTCCACGGGCTGGAAGCCCGTGCCACGTCGATCCAGCGGCTTCGCCGTCGGCGGGCGAGACGCCCGCGCCACTGCTTTGCTTACTGCCTGTCCAGAAATTGAGATGCGCCCGGATACGTCCTGCTGCGTTTATCGCTTTGACAAGAAGGCGCTCGTCTGGCGCTTGGTCTCCTCCATTGGGGTATCCGTATGCAACTTGCCAGGACAGAAAGTTTTTGCGATGTGATCGACCGGCTGGAGGTGGACCGGGGACAGTGTCCGCCATTGAGGAATCCGGGGTTGCTCGGCGTGGGGATCACGCACGCCGGCGGCAACTGGTGTTTCATCCGGCCCGAGCCGGGGTTCGGACTGGTGATCGCGACCATTGCGGGCGCGGGCAGGGTGGTTTGCAACGGGAGCTGGCAGGAGGCGGGGGGGGAAACGGTTTACCTCACGCCGCCCGGCGTGGCGCACGGCTACCGGGTGAGCGAGCGGTCCGGCGAATGGAAATACGCGTGGGCAAAATTCGATACGACGGAAAAATATCCGGAACTTTTCCAGAGCGCGCATCCCGTGCTGATGCCGGCGGCGTCCTATGCGCTGGAGGCGGCAAACCGCGGGCTGTTCACCGAGGTGACGAGGGGAAACTCCCCGCAGCTTGTCGGCATCTGGTGCGATCTGGTCCGGGCGTCCTTGACCGGGCTGGCGAACCGGCGGGCCAGCGATCCGCGAATCGAAAAATTATGGGAGGTGGTCGCGCAGCGGCTGGAGGAGGATTGGACGGTGGAGACGCTGGCGGCGGAGGCGCATGTCGGACGGGAGCACTTGCGGCGGCTTTGCCAGCGGCACTACGGATGCGGTCCGCGTCACCGGCTGACGCGGCTTCGCCTGCGAAAATCCTGCGACTGGCTGCTGCTGACGGACAACACGCTCGACGTGGTTGCGGAGCGGGTGGGATTCGGTGATGCGTTTTCTTTCAGCAAGGCGTTCGCGCGGGAATACGGCATGCCGCCGTCGCACTATCGGGAAAAGGCGAGAACGACCGCGCAGGAATCGGGCATGGTGTAGGTCCGAACCTCCCCCCCTCCCCCCCCCCCCCCCGGCGATGGGGATTTGAGACATGGACCGGGGCGGGCGGGACATGGCGCGGCGAGACAAAAAACGACAGAATCTGCGCATCATGAAACCCGCCGTCGCAAAACCTCAGACATCTCCCACTCCAGGCGCCTGGCCAGCGAGTGTCTCCATCGATCCGTCCGGGGGATTCGGCGTGATCGAGCCGGAGATTTACGGCCAGTATTTCGAGCATGTGAAGGAGTCCGAAGCGTGCATCTATCCCGCGGTGTGGGATGACCGGTCTGCGTTGTCCGACGAAAAAGGCCTGCGCAAGGATGTGATGGCGGCGGCGCGGGAAATGGAGGTGCCGGTGGTGCGATGGCCGGGCGGATCTTTCGCGGATGTGTATCACTGGGAAAACGGAATCGGTCCGCGGGACCGGCGACCGGTGTTGCCGAACAGACACTGGGGCGGGCAGGAGTCCCATCAGTTCGGGACCGACGAATTCCTGAACTGGTCGAGGCAGGCAGGGAGCAAGCCGTATCTCAATGTGAATCTCGGCTCGGGCACGCTCGACGAGGCCTTGCGGTGGCTGGAGTACTGCAATGGTGGAGCGGATACGGAACAGGGAGGATGTCGGGCGGCGAACGGCCATGCGGAGCCGTATGCGGTGCCGTACTGGGGGATCGGCAACGAGACATGGGCCGCGGGGGAGACCGGGCATATGGACGCGGCAACGTATGCGAAGACGCTGGCGCGATGGGCGTCCGCGATGAAAAAGCGCGACCCTTCCATCAGGATTCTCGCGGCGGGATCGAGCGCCGGGAACGATCCGGCGTGGGACCGCGAAGTGCTGGCCGGCGCCGGCGAGTTGATCGACTTCCTGACGCTGCACATGTACGCCACCTCCACGAAGGACGCGACGGATGAATACGAAACGGTGGTTTTCACGCCGGTCTGTTTCGATTTCCAGATCAGGAAAATGCTGGCGACAATCGACCGCGCCCGGAACGAAACGGGACTGAAGAAAGAGGTGCGAATCGCCATCGACGAGTGGAACATCCGCCACTACGCGACGGGCAGGAGGGATTCCCACGACGGCCTGCTGCGGAAAGATCCCCGCAACGTGGAGGACGCGATTTTCGTGGCGGGGACCCTGAATGTGATGCTGCGACACTGCCCGCGGGTGGCGATGGCGAACCACGTGTTTCTGGTCAACGGCCACGCGCCCTTGCTGGTCAATGCCGGGCAGGTGGTGAAGACGCCCCTGTTTTATGTGTTTCGCCAATACACCAGATGGATGCGCGGGGTGTCTCTCCGGACGGTCACGAAAACCCCGTCGGCCGGGATGCCGCCGATCCGCAGCGCGTATCTGAAAAACTGTGACGCGCGGGAGGCGCCGCTGCTGGATTCCGCGGCGGCCTTGCATGACGACGGCACGATTGTGCTGAGCCTGATCAACCGGCACCGTTCGGACGCGGCGGAGGTGACGCTGAAGCTGCCCGACGGGTATCGGGCAAGGCGTTCCTGGACGCTGGGGCACGAGGACTCCAAGGCGGCCAACGATTTTGAAAATCCCTCAAACGTGCTCCCGGTCGAGCGGGACGCAGGTGGCGCGGTCGCCTCGTGGACCTGCGCGCCGAAGTCGGTGGTGCTGCTCTCCTGCGGAAGATAAAAGGGCGTTTTGCTTTTCGGGGCGGTTCTGAAAATTAACAGCTGATGTTACGCGGATCGAAAGTAGCCCCAGGCCTCCGTGCCTGTGGTGACGACG
>JAISAX010000793.1 GCA_031266495.1 Opitutaceae bacterium | reverse complement strand
CCCCCCGCCCCCCCCCCCCCCCCCCCCCCCCCCCCCCCCCCCCCCCCCCCGCCCCCCCCGCGTTGAGTTAGTCGAGCAGCCAGTCCAGCACAAATGCTTGCCGGATGCCGTTGTGGGCGACGTCGGGAACGGCGTCCATCGTCAGGAGGTATTTTGGGGAATGGTCGCGGAGCGCGTCGAGCGGGGCGAGTTCGCGGGCGAGCGTTTGCGGATCGGCAACGGTGTGGGCAACCTGCCAGTATTGTTCGCCCTTGGCGCCGACGGTCACGAAATCGATCTCGCCCCCGACGGTTTTGCCGACAAACACCTCGTCACCCCGGCGCAGCAGTTCGAGATAAACGATGTTTTCGAGGATATGCCCCATGTCGGCGTTTTGGCCGCCGAGCAGAAAATAACGAAGCCCGATGTCGGAAAGATAGTATTTGGCGCCCGTGACCAGACGCTGTTTGCCGCGCACATCATAACGCCCGGCCTTGTGAAAAATAAAACTCTCGGTGAGAGCGGACAAATAATTGTCCACCGTATGGACGGAGAGTTTCCATCCGGCGGAGGCGAGCGTGTTGGCGATCTTCGTGGCGGAGCAGAGGCTGCCGATGTTGTCCGCCAGGAAGCGAACGAGGCGGTCGAGTTGCGCGACATCAGCGATGCCCTTTCGCGCCACGATGTCCTTCAAAATGATGGAATCGTAGATGGCGCCCAGGTAGGCGCGAATGTCCTGCGGGCGACCCAGTTCGAGTGTGTAGGGGAAAGAACTGTTCCGAAGGTAGTCGCGATACCGCAGGGCGAGGTCGCTCCGGCTGTCGAAAGCGGATACGTATTCCCTGAACGAGAGCGGGAGCATTTTTATTTCGACGTAACGACCCGAGAGACGCGTCGCCAGTTCGCAGGAAAGCAGCGAGGCGTTGAAGCCGGTGACATAGACGTCGCAGTTTTTTTTCACGAACAGCCCGTCAACCGCCCTCTGGAATTCCGGCACGGTTTGCACTTCGTCAATGAAGACGTAGTTCATGGTGCCTTTCCGGAGACGGGCGGCGATGTGGTCGTAGAGACGTTCCCATGTCGTCAGTTCGCGAAAATCGGGGTCTTCAAGGTTGACGCGAAGGATGTTTCCGGACGGCACACCGCTGGACTGAAGGTATGTGGCGAAGAGGTCGAGAAGCGTGGACTTGCCGCAGCGCCGGATGCCGGAAATGACCTTGATGAGGCGCGTGTCGCGAAAGTTAACCAGTTGTTCGAGATAGGCGGGACGGGCAATGAGGCGTGGTTTCATAACGTTTGTTTTTGTGAACCGTACTGCACAAATTGCAGGGAATCTCAATCTTTGAGCAGTAAACTGCACAAGTCTTCCATCACTCGCGGGTACTTTGAAAAAGATCTTTTTCCAGACAGACGAGCCAACCGCGATTACCTCGCAAAAGTCCGTCTTGAAGCCGCGCAACAACTGCTGGCCGATTCAGCTCTGCCCATCACCGAAATCGCGCGCCGCACCGGTTTTTCCTCGCCCACGTTATTTGGCCGAATCTTCAAGCGGCACATTGGCCAGACGCCACAGGCGTACCGACAGGAAGTGCTCGCCCAGACGCGCTTCCGTCCAAGCATCCTGATGTGAAGCAACCAGCCCTTTCCTGACCCGACGAAACCGGAACCAGCTTGTCGGCGTGTCGCAGGGCGTATCAGGAATCATACACGTCCTCCCTTCCCCCCCCCCCTGGTCGCGGCTGCCGGCAAGCAGCAGTCCTGCATAAACGCCGCGTAACCTCAGCCGATAATTTTTCAGCGACGCCAGCGACGCCAGCAAACAATACCACAGGCCAGAGCAGCCAGACCGAGCAACGCCGCGTCGGCAGAAACCTCGGGAATGGCCGCAAACAAAAGCACACCCTCTCCACTCAGGCTGGCCCACCAGGCTCCGGTATCGTAACCGGCAATCGTCAGACCGGAGACAGAGCCGGAGCCGAAACTGCTGAACAGGTGATAACTCGCCGCGTAGTCGAAACCGGCGCTCTCCGTATCCAGTAACAAGATACCGCCGGTGATGCAAAAAATGGCGCTCGCGGAGCCGGTTATCCGGTCGAGTTCCCCCGACGCACCGGGAGCGACATCAAGGATGCCGCCTGTCATCGTGAAGGATTTTCCCTCCGCCAGCACGATTTGTCCGGGCCGTTCCAGCACGCCCGAGGCAAGCGTGAGATCGCCACCAAGCATCGTCTCCGTCTCGTCGCGAAGCGTGGACAACACACCACCCTCGATAATGACGCCGCCCGTGGCCACCGCCAGACTGCCGGAGCCGATCACCAAAGTCCCTTCCCGGATGCGAGTCGTGCCGGCATACGTAGCCACCCCGGCGAGAATCTGCGTGCTGCCGCCGGTCTTGACGAGACTGATGGCGTTGTTTGCGCCGACGATATTTGTCATTAAAGACGGGATACCGAGGACGCCGGAAAAGGTATTCGTTCCGCTCTCCTTGCCGATGGTGAGCGTGGCCGCGTCACCGGTGTTCACCACACCGCGGCCTCCGCCATCAAGGCCACCGACTGCCAGATCGTGGCCAGCCAGGTCGAGCGTGCCATATCCGCTGTTCGTGCCACCACCGGCAGATTGACCAAAAAAGATCGTTGTCCCGGACGGAAGGGCATTGGCCCGACCCATCCGGAGAACACCCGCTTCGGTTGTGTTCACCCACGTATCGCCCGACCAGGAATTCGCGCCGCTCAGGACAACAATGCCGGCGCCGCCGGCGCCTCCCGACGAGATTTGCAGATGCGCGCTGCCGCTGATCGTGCCGCTGTAGTGAAGAGACGCATACCGGTTCGCTCCCAGCATCGTGGCTGATGTGGCGCTGTCGTTGCGAATATCGGTCGCTAGGCTGACGTTGGCTACCATGGCGACAAACCCGGTCGCGCCGTCACCGGTGCCCGCCAGGACGATTGATCCCCCTGAAATGGAGGCGCCGGCTGCGGCGAGATTGATGCGATTGACGTTATTGGCAGTCGCCCGGCCCTGGATAATCAAGACCGATCCATTGCCGAAACCGAGGCTGCCGAAAGACCAGGTGCCGCCGGCATTATTCAGGTCGAGTGTGGCAGCGACATTGTCGGCCAGCGTCAGTGATGTGGCCGTCAAGTTCCGATTGTTACTGGTAGAGGTAATGACATAGCCGGATGTATCGATTTCGACATTACCGGCGACGATATTGTCGCTGCCACTTTCGCCCAACTTGACCGTACCGGCGTTGCCTCCGAGAACGGCATTCGTCCCCGTCACCCAGTTCTGCCACGGTCCGCCGCCCGCGGCACCTGCGGACCATGAACCGGCGGCGAGCCAGTTGCCGGTGCCGCCGATCTCGTCACTCGTCGCGCCGTCGCCGTCCCAGTAGTATTCTTGTGCGCGGGCAACCTGCGCAAAAAAGTGCGCGAGTGCGCACAGGAAAAAAACGACGCCATACGTCATCGGGAAGGCATTCGGACGGGAGTGCATGAGAGATTTTCTGGATCGGGTTGAGGAAAAGAAGTGAATACGGCAGAGGAAACCGAAAGGTGAATCCGCCTGGAAAGCATCGGCTTTGCCAGCCGTTTTTTCGATTTTCCCGAAAATAAAGGTGTAACTGATGTTACGCGGAGGGCGTTTTCGTAGGGGCTTCGCTTGCGAAGCCCGCGTGGACCTGACCTCAACGGGAGATTCGCCAATACTCTCCGCTTGGCGCGGGCGCGGGCGTCGCAAGCGACGCCCCTACGGCGCGGAGCGCGTAACTTCAGGGTGTAACAACGCGAAAACAAGGGGAGTGCTGCGACAAGTTTTGCACGTTTCTCTTGTGCCCTGCGCAGCTTTCGTTCTCCTTTCTTTCGGGAACATATCCCGAAACAAATTCCGGAACAAAACATTCAACCTTTCTGACCATGAAGCCGCTCCAGCGATTTCGTTCTTTTTTTGCCACATTTTTCGCGACGAAATCCGTTGTGCCCACAGTGCGAGCTTCCGGTTTCCATGCGGCAATGATGCGGGCAGTCAGGTCTGATGCAGATTATGACCATGCCGCCAAGGCAGATCTTCGCAAATTACGGTCAGCTTCCTTTGGTGAGTAGGCGTGTGCTTCCCGATGCCCTGTAATTGTTCCGACAAGTGGGTCTCGTCCAGACTTGCCCATGAATTGACATTAACGTGGAAAACCGCTTCCGGAGAAGATGGAGCATTGGTCTCTTCATTTCTGGCGGCTGGCGGGAGCGGGAATTCCTCGATTGATGAATTTGTCGAGAGAAAATTGATCGATTATTCCGTAAACAAATATTCCCATACATCTTTTTTGCTTAATGCTCAAGGTGTTCCGCTGGGACTTGTCAGCAACAGCATGGGAAGTATTCGCCTTGATTACGATGACTGGATCAGCAGAAACATGCTGGAACCGCCCTCGGTGATTCCAGCCCTTTTCCTGCATCGTCTGGGCGTAGTTGTTGCTCATCGCGGAAAAGGATTAGGGACGCTCCTGATCCTTCGCATTTTTGAAACATTAATCCACGCAGATACCCATACCACCGCCCCGGTTATCGCTTTGCTGGTCGAAAAGAGAAACACTTCTGCCAAAGACCTTTATGGGCGCATGTTTTTTGAAAAAGTTGAAGGGCATCAATCCAGATCGCATGATCTTTTCATTGTCCCTTACGAGTCGGCAGAACGACGCATAGCTTCACTGGCTCGCCAGGAATCATCGCCAGAATAAGTTGCTGTCATCGTAGCGCTGCGTCCCCGACGGCAGCGCTGAATTCGGGTACAATGCGCGGTCTTGTGTCAAAAAAATGCCAGCCGCGTCAATCGCCGCCAACGACAACGCCCGCGGATTCCGGTACACTGATGCCGCCGTACCTCTCCATACTCCGCCATGGGCCGCATCCTCCACTCCAACGATCGCCTTCCCCCACCGCTCCTCCTTGTCGAGGAGCGTTTCACCGTCATCCCTCGCAGCAAGCGCCTGGTCGTTCCCAACCGCCACATTGTCCTCGGTCGCTGCGTCAAGATCATGTTTTTTCTCCAGGCCGACTTCGAAATGGCCGTTGTTGGCCAGCCCACCTTGCGCATCAGCGCTGGCGACATCCTTTTCGTGCCCTCGCCCGTGATGCAGACCTATCGCGCCGTTCGAAACGTCGAATGTGTCAACCACGCCCTCCGTCTCCTTTTCGCTCCGCCCCCCGCAGCGGACATCGACCCCGCCTTCGCAGATGCTCTCCATGATATTCACCACCTCCCGCACGGCATGACGCCGCGCCACCACGAACTCGTCAATCATCTCCGGAGCGAAGCCGAAAACCGCCGCCCCGGACACCGCCTCATGATTGGCGGTCTCGCCCTCGAACTTCTGTCCGAGACGCTCCGCCTCATCCTTTCCTCAACAGCTCAAGAAAACCCCGCCGCCACCGCTTCCCCCGGCTTCCCTCCTCCGGACGCCATCGCAACCGACACACACGTCCATCGAGTCAAGGAGTTCATCCTCGAAAACTACGAAAAGCCGCTGACCCTGACCGACATCGCCTGGAGCGCCCGCCTCAGCCGCGAACACCTCGCGCGCCTCTTTCACGAAAGCACCGGTCTGACCGTTTTCGATTACCTCACCCGGCTCCGCATTGAAGCCGCCAAGAGTCGCCTCTGCGACAGCGTCCTTCTCGTCAGCCAGATCGCCACGCTCTCCGGATTCACATCCGACGCCCATTTTTGTCGCACCTTCAAAAAGCACACCGGCTTCACACCCACGGCATGGCGTCGCCATATTTTCAGGAATTCCGATTTCGAACCCGCTCTCCGTTATCAGCCTGCCACCATCACGGAAATTGCCCCCGCCGAAAAAGAAACCGACAGCGAGGGTACCCGCGCCGCGATCCTTGCCCGCAGGGTCGAATCCCGCCTCACGCCACGTAAAAACAAAACCAGGGGCGCACATCAACATACGACAGCAAGCAATTGACATTGAATAATTAACAATCAATCTGTGTGTGTGTGTGGGGGGGGGGGGGGGGGAGGGAAGGACGCACTTGCCCGGCGATCACCCGGACTCCGGGAAAAACTCCGCCAGCGCTCCCCATGCCGAAGCGAATACCTTGGCGCTCAGCCCCCGCCATATCAACCACGGTCAATCTTTCTTACTCCTGGCTAATGACTCCCTCCGGCAAATGCGATAGGATAAACGTATGTTTCCACAAGTCGCCTTTCTTGCTCATCGCCGCCGCCTCGCCCGCGCGCTGCCCTGTGCGCTGCTTGCCGTCGCATTTGCGTCCGGCCCGCTGACGGCGATCCCCACCAGGACAGGCGCATCCACAGGCGCATCCGGACTCACGGCGGACCAACTCCCCTTTGCCAACGGATTTCCCTTTCACATCCCGCCCACCGGCACCCGTCCCGGCACCGCGCCTTACGACCTCGCAATCCCGCCTTCCGCCAACGCAAAAATCAGCAGCCCCGTCAGCATCCGCGGCGACCAGTTCATCCTCGCCAGCACCGGCGAGCCAATCCGTTTCTGGGGCACAAACCTTTGCTTTGCCGGCGTATTCCCCGAGCATGACATCGCCGACCGCATTGCCACGCGCCTCTCCACCCTCGGCATCAACATTGTCCGTTTTCACCACTTCGACCAACGCCGTTTCCCGGGAGGTATCTGGCATCGCGATACACCCGGCGCCTCCAAAGCCGCAAACGAGGACGACATCGCCCATCAAACCTTCGACCCCGAATCCCTTGACCGCCTCGACTACCTGATCGCCGCCCTCAAGAAGCGCGGCATCTACACCAACCTCAACCTCAAGGTTTCCCGCATATTCAGTCCCGACTACGACGGTCCCGACTACCCGCGTCCCGATCCGGCCAAAAACGAAATCTCTCCCAAAAAAGGCAAAGGCTTCGACCAATTCTACACTCCCGCCATCACCGCGCAAAAAGACTACGCCCGCCGCCTCCTCACCCACAAAAACCACTACACCGGCCTGACGTACACCGAAGACCCCGCCGTCGCCATGGTGGAAATCAACAACGAAAACGGCATCCTCTGGGCGTGGAACTACAAAATCCTTGATCGCATCCCCTCCCGCTTCATCGACGAACTCGCCGCCCGCTGGAACACCTGGCTCCGTAACCGCTATACCACTACCGACGCCCTCCGCGCCGCCTGGTCTCCACCGGGTGGCACGGGCTTCCAGCCCGTGAGCGTTGCCCCTCCGCCCATTCCCGCCGCCGCCGGAGCCGACCTGCTCCAGAACGCCGCCCCCGCACTCTTCATCGCGAAAAAAGCCACCGCCACCCTCACCCCGCTCGCCGCCGCCGACGACGCCGACGACTCCACCCCGGCCTCCCGCCGCCTCACCGTTGCCGACGTTCCAGGCGGCGCCGCCTGGAACGTCCGTTGTAACTGGAACATCGATACGGCGGTATTGGCCAAAACCTCCCGCTCCCTCACCATCACCCTCCGCCTCCGCGCCAACACGCCCGCCAAAGTAAAACTCCGCCTCCGCTCCCCCTCCGACAACAAGGACCTCGCGCCCGCCCGCACCCTCCACCTCGCCACCGCCTGGAAAGACCACGCCATCCCCTTCACCCTCCCCGGGCATTCCGCACCCGCCGCCGCGCACCTCCCGCTTGAAGCCGGCATCCCCGGCCTCGTTCTCGAAATCGACTCCATCTCCCTTCAGCCGCTCGCCACCGACAACCTCGTCGGCCTTCCGGCAGGCCAAGGTCTCGTCTCCGAGAGTGGCGCGGGCGGGCCCCCCACCCTGCCCGGAGCCGGGGGGGACCCCCCCCCCCCCCCCCCCCGCGCATAGGTTTTTACGGGCGGCCCGCCCCCCCCCCCCCCCCCC
>JAISAX010000780.1 GCA_031266495.1 Opitutaceae bacterium | reverse complement strand
CCCCCCCCCCCCCGCGGGCCATTGGCGCAAAGAAGAAGCGGCAAGAGGAGAGCGGTGCCGGCGAGGGCGCGATAGTGATTGGTTTTTGGATACATAATGAGAGGAAAGGAGGATGCTTCATTCGCCGAGAACCTCGGTGATGGACTGGCCGATGCAGCCGTTGGGCGGCTGGATTTTTAGCAGCGCGGCAAGTGTGGGGGCGATATCGGTGATATTGACGGTGCGGCTGGTGCGGCCGGGTTTGATGCCCCACCCGAACCACTGCAAGGGGATGTGCGCGTCGTAGGGGTTCCAGGCGCCGTGGGTGGTGCCGGCGGGGGTGCCGGCATACCAGCCGGGTTCAAGGATGAGTTGCACGACGCCGCTGCGGGCAGGGTGGTAGCCGTTGATGATGCGTTCGCGGAGGAGGGCGGGGATGGGCGCCCGGTGGACTTCGTCGATGTCGAGGGCCCAGGCGACGCCTTCGACTTCGCGGAGGAAGGCGGCGCAGTCGGCGCGAATGGCGCGTTCGTCGAGGGATTTTTCACGGATGGCGGCGGTGTTGAGACAAACGCGGTAATTGCTGATGTCGCGCACGAGGCCGGAAACGCCGTGCTTGCGGGCGAGGGTTTGGTTGAGGTTGAGCTTGAGGGTCACGGCGTTGTTGCGGGCGCTCCAGGCGCCGGAGGGGATTTTGTGGTCGGCAAGGAATTGCGCGTTGTGCGCCGCGCCGTGATCGGCGGTAAGGAAAAGAAGATACTGACCCTGGCCGATACGCTCGTCCAGCCAGGTGAGGAAGGCGGCGAGGTCGCGGTCAAGGCGCAGGTAGAGGTCTTCCATCTTGGGGGAGTTGGTGCCGTAGATGTGTCCGGCGGCGTCGGTGGAGGAGAGGCTGATGGCAAGGAAGTCGGGGTAGCCGGAGGGGTTTTGTCCGAGGCGCTCGGCCTTGATGGCGGCGCGGGCGAAGTCGAGTGTGAGGGTGTTGCCGTGGGGCGTGGGACGGAGAACTCCGTAGGGCTTTTTCGCCTTGGCGGACAACGTTTTCAGGTCGATGGGGAAGGTGTTGGCCGCGGGATCGAGGTCGAGGGCTCGCTCGTAAGGGTTTTGGTCAGGGGTGCTTTGCCGGTAGGTTTCTGGTGGATACAGCAGGTTCCAGCCTTGGGCGAGGCAGGTGTCGGGGTTTTTTTGGGCGTTGAAGTCATCGACCCAGGTGGGGCGCTTTTCCATGTAAAAGGTGCTGGTGACCCATTCGCCGGTCGCGTCATCGAACCACCAGGCGGAGTCGGCGGCGTGCCCGGCGGGGAGAATGCTGCCGCGGTCCTTGAGCGCGACACCGATGATCTTGCTGCGGAAGTGGGTGGCGAGTTTGAGTTCGTCGGTAATGGTATTGGAAAGCAGATTACGCGGGGAGAGTCCGCCGGAGGAGGCGCCGCCAACGGGCTTTACGGTGTCGTCTTGCACACAGTACCGGCGCTTGCCGGTTTTCTCGATGATGAAGTCGTTGCCGGTCATGCCGTGGATGGCGGGGACGGAGCCGGTGTAAACGCTGGCGTGGCCAATGGCGGTGACGGTGGGCAGGTAATTGATGTAAGTGGCGTCGCAGGAAAATCCGTCGGCGAGAAGCCGGCGGAATCCATCGGGGCCGTAGCGGTCTTGAAAACGGTAGAGGTAATCCTGGCGCATCTGATCGACGACGAGGCCGACGATGAGCCTGGGGCGCGGTGTGGCGGCGGCGACTTCTTTGGCGGCGAAAGCGGACGGCAGGCCAAAGTCCAAGGCTGAAATAACAACGACGCTGGCGAGGAGGAGGGAGGTGAAACGAGGCTGGATCATGCCGGCAAGTGCTTCGCGCAGAGGAAAAGGCGGGCAAGATTTTTTGTGCGATGGCAGTGAGGTTCGTTTTTTTTGAAAAACTCTTATTTAGCTTACCAAATGAAAGTTACGATTTTTACGCAGAAAACTGCCCATAGGCAGTTTTCTGCTTTCCAAAGGAGAATTGGATAAGAAAAAACATATGTCATGGCCTCACACTTTTTGCATGAATCGCTGACGCGGAGTTTGCTGCGTGAGATGGCAAGCGGGGCGTTCAGGGAGGGACAGCGATTTTATTCGCTGCGCAAGATCGGACGGCAATGGAAGATATCGGAGCCGACAGTGACGGGGAGTTTGCGTTGGTTGACGGACAAGGGATTGCTGAGAACGAGCGCAAGGCGTGGTTGTTTTCTCACGACAGGATTCCAGCAAAAGGCGCAGCTCTTGTTGCTGGAGGGCGTCTTTCCTTAGGAACCGTAATGAAATAACCAGTGCAAATCTGCTTGGTTTTGAAGAGCGAGCCAGCGTCGCTGACTTGGTCATTTACCTCGGTAAACTCCCTCGCCAGCTCCTTGGTTCGCTCTTCAATCCCGGCGCATCTTTGCACTGTTTATTTCATTACGGTTCCTTATGAAAGATGAGGATCAGGATTTGTGAAACCACCCCAGATCATCGGTGGTGATGCCGATGCAACCGGCAGCGTGGACGGCGCGGACGGTCTCACGGGCGGCGGCGGCCTCGCGAGGGCAGCCCCAGGCCCGCACTTCGGGGGCGATGCGGAGGGCGCGGGCGACGGCATCGGGCGTGGCGGCAGTGGCGAGGGGGCAGATCTGGAAAAGCGGGAGTTCCGCGGCGACGTGGAGCACGGGTTCGTCGATCATGCGGACCAGCCAGCCGAGACGGACGTCGGCAGAGGCGGCGCGGGCGCGCCGGAGTTGTTTTATAGAAAACGAGGTGAGCACGCAGCGGTCGAGCAGGCCGCGTGTTTCGAGGAGAGCGACGGTTTCCGCGGCGAGGCGCGGGTGCGCGCCCTTGAGTTCGATGTGAAACAGAAAATCGGAGGCGTGGGCGTCGAGCAGGGCGGGAAGGGTGGCGATGCGTTCGCCGACGAAGGCCGGGGAAAACCACGAACCGAAATCCATCTCGTCCAGGCCAGGTTGTCCGCCGGAAGCGGCGGCGTAGGGCAGGTCCTCGACGCGTCGGTTTCCGAGTTGATAGCGGGCGAGGGTGTCGTCGTGGCAGAGCACGAGGACGCCGTCGGTGGCGAGCTGGACGTCGGTCTCGATTTCGGCAGCGCCGAGTTGTTGCGCGATGCGGAAGGAGGCGAGCGTGTTTTCCGGCGCGCGCATCGGCGCGCCGCGGTGGGCGATGAGACGGATGGGGGTTGGCGCGTTTGTGTGGTGGCGCGTTTGCATTGCTTCGTTGTGAAGGAAATGGAAGAGGGGGGGGGAGGGGGCGGGGGCAGTTACAAATCTACATAGGGTCTGAATAATACCGTGCCATGCAGTGCCGGTGTGATGGGTAACGGATTACTGATGTTGCCGTGTTTGTCCACGGCACGAATAAGGAAAATGGACGGGTTGCCGGCTTCCCACGGGATGTGCCGGATGCGCCAGGTCCCTGTGTTTCGCTCTTTGTCCGCTCCGGACAGGTATGTGTCTTTGATGGTAAAACCGGAGTCCTTGAACAGACTCACTCCGGCTATCATCGGAGAGCCGTCGGTAACGGGTGGACCGTCCGGATTTCCCTGTCCGTCGGGTGCTTTTCGTGTGGGCCAGCTCAGGATAACGGGTTTGGGGCTGTTTGGGGTGAAGCCGTCCAGTCGTCGTGTGGCGCTGCGCCAGCGTCTTGTGTCGCCAAGGGGGATGGGCAGGCACAGTTGTGGCGGAGTCGTCAAAGCCGGGGTGCGTGGATAGTTGATCCGGATTGTGCCGTAACCCGAGTCAAAATAAACGAGGGCGAGCCAGACTTCCGCGTCCGCGTTGTTGATGTCGGTTTGCGCTTCCGTGGTCAGGACGAATTCCAGAGGGAGGTCCAGTTTTACGCCTTCAAAGGTGACGCCTTCGTCCGTGCCGATGCCGGTCATCGCGGCGGGCTGGTTTCGGGTTCGGAGGGTTGATTTCGAAGCGGTGATTTTTCCGTTTTCCCATGAGGCGCGGGCAATCGGCGCGCGGTTGATTTCCAGCCGGTCAACGGGCGATGTTTCATCAACAAGGGTTGCGCGGATTTCCCCGGCGTTTGGTGCGAGCCATAGGCTGGTGAGCCAGGGGGGGGTGTTGTCTTCGCCTCCATGGCAGGCGCGCATCCATGGGTCAATGTGGTCCAGGGGGGGGAGGGGGGGGGGAAGAAAATCCTTGCCGTTGAGGTGCGCGATGAGTCGCAGGGTTTCGTAGGGATCGTTGCCGCGTCCATCCACTTCGAGCGAGGGTTCGATGGCGTTGTTTTCGTTCCAGTCGTTCCAGGAGGAGAGGATGAGGAAGTCCGGTTTTTCGGCCATGTAGCGGAGGAGTACTTTTTGAAGGGTGGCCTGGTTGTCACCGCGCGAGAGCCATTTGCCGCGGCCTGTTCGTTGTGCCGAGGTGTCGATGCCGGGGTAGAGCCACAGGCCGGCGGGTTTTTGAGGTCCTCCGTCGTTGCGGTTTTTGCGCACGGCGGCGAGTCGTTCCCCGGTTTGGCCCCAGTCCCATTCCGGGGTGCGGTTTCGCCAGGAGCGGTTCAGGTTGCCGCTGCTGGTTGCCACGAGGGAGCCGATTTCCGGTATGGCGCGCAGTTCGGGGGTGACTCCGCCGTTGACCAGAAAATGGACGCCTCCCGGCACGGCTTCGTTTACGTCGCGCATCATTTGCCGGAGGTCGTCCGGGGGCATGAAGCGTTTCCAGTACTGGAAGGAGTAAACGGGTTTTCCGTCCAGTCGATACCATGCGGGATGAGTGCCGTGGCGGGTCAAGATGTCCGTGGCCCGTTGGCTCATGACTTCGCGTGTGCCGGCCCTGGCGGAGGAATGTTGGACTTCGTCGTAAAAGATGATTGGCACGTTTTCTTCTCCGGCGATGTCGAGCACGGTTTTGAATATTGCCTCGCGGCTGAAGGTCTGGCCGTCAGGGTGGCTCGGGAAGTTCATGATGTGGACGGCATCGAAGCCGGCTGCTTTCACACAACGTAGTTGCCAGCGAATTACTTCCCGGTCGGCTGAATGGTAGGGGCCGATGAGGGGATAGGCGAGGGAGCTGAGCCGGCGTCGCCAGGCTGGTCCCACTGCGCGGTCAGCGTCCTGCACGTCTCCGCTCCAGAGCCATTTGCCCCAACGCGGGGCGTTGGTCGGCGGGCCCTGGTTCCAGGGGGTTTCCCACCATATGTGAAATTCCATGACGTGCAGTGGCATGTCCTTGAGGATGCCGCGGAGGGCGGGGTCGAGGGGGGATGTCTTGCCGGGAGCGGAATGGGCGACGGAATGGGGTGATGGATCAGGTGGGGTTGGCGTTGGTTCGGGGTTGGCCAGGGCGTATGTTGCGGCTGTCGCCAGACCGAAGAGGATTGTTTTCCGTATCATAATCATGGGCGTGGGCATGGTTTGTGAGGGGGTTGCGCAGAGCGGGGTGTATGTCCCGGGGAGGTGTCGGGGGGGGGGGACGTGGGCTTTTACCAGGCGCGAAAATGATTGAAGCCGGAGGTGTTTATGTTCTTCGGGTTCGTGGATTCGATGTGGCCGTCGGCGAAGGCGAAATGGATGGTGTTGCCGTGATAGAATCCGCCGTTGATGCGTCCGATGGCCTTGTCGCCCGTGTCGGCGTGCCACCCGGTCGAGATGCAGAAGGGGCCGTCATACTGGTAATTGTCCACAATCGCGCCGGATGAGTTGGTAAACAGTTCGGTGAACATCACCGATCGGGAAGGGAACGCCAGTTCCGCCAGATTGCGGCTGTAATGGACTCCGCCAACCGTGCCGAAAACACCGATGCCCCGGGTCCACTGGTTCTCGCTGTCGTTGGCCCGCATCAGCGTGTAGGAGCGCGCCCATTTCGCCGGCGATTCCGAAACCACGAGCGGACGCGGATCCTCCGGACATTTGTAAATGGGCGTTGGACTGGCCGCGCCGCCTCCCGCAGCGGGGACGATGCCCAGGTAGGTGCGCAGCATGAAATCCCACCGTTCGCTTCCATCGGACGCCACCGGCAGGTTGCCGCGAGAGTCGTTGGCATACAGGAGCATGGCGGTGGTTATCTGGCGCATGTTGTTTGAACATTGCACTTTGCGAGCCGTCCTCCGGACACGGGAAACCGTCGGCAGGATGATCGCCGCGAGGATGCCGATAATCGCGATGACAGTCAGCAATTCGATCAGGGTGAAGCCTGTGAGTCGGTGGCGAGGGGCGGCGGCAGGATGGCGACAGGATGTTTCGGGATGTGACATGATGGAGACGGGTGCAGGTACAGGGGGGGGGGGAAGGGGACAGGGGAGAAACAGGGATTGCGATGAGACGTGAGGAGACGCGGCAGTCTTCATGAGGGAAGTTCTGCATGTTATCAGGGTTCCGTGTTGTGCGTGTTGTGCTTGCGGGTGCATATCAGGGAAATCGCGAGCACAATGGCACCGGAAATCGCTGCCATTGTCCCTGGTTCGGGAACGGCAGCCGTTACCTGGATATTATCCAGCAAGGCATTGCCGTTGCCTTTGATGAAAATTGTGGAGACGGCGAACCCCGGCTCCGTGGTTGTCACTGTTTTGGTCGAGGTGCCGGCAATGCTTGTCCCCATCGACAACTCCTGTTTTGCGGCATTCCATTTCAGGATAATTGTAATGAAATCGTTGTTCGTGCCAGTATTGGGATCAAAGATGGCATTGAAGGAGTTGTTCGCCACCGACAGGGATACGAGATTGGTTAAACTCGCATCGTAAGCGCTGATTGGCTCAGGGTTGTTATAGGAAGATATCCTGAAAACACTGTTCCCGTCTTCGTTACCGGAGTCCCACATGACCACATACCCCTTTTTGTGTTCAGCGTCGAACAGCCCCACCCAACTTGCACGCTGATAGTTGGACTGAATCATGTCGAAAGTCAGCGTCCAATCGGAACCGGCGCTGATCGTTTCATTCAGGCTCTTCCTTGTTAGCGAGTTGGGAAGAACAAGGTAAGGCGAACCAGAAACATTATTGTTCGAACCGAGGCCGGGGGTGCCCGACCCTACACGAGTCCACGCTGCTTCCAGCGCATTCTGGTTTGCATACGTAAACGACTCCGAAAACACGGAGACTTCCGCCGGGAAAGCCACCGTGGTCACAAATAAAAAAAGTAAACAGGCGGATATAAATCCGGATATTGAAGGCCGGTTGGCATTGGCATATCGGGACGAGGCATGTTTTTTCAGGGCGTTGCTCGCAATGCTGGCGAATATGAGGTGCAGGTGTATCAAGGTTTTCACAGGATTCAGGTGGAGTTGGCAGGTTGGCGCCATGTGATGAAACATGACGAATTGCTCTCCATAAAAATATTGCCATGAACACCGACAAGAAATTCGATGCCTACCGCGTTAGGCCCTCATGAATATTTCTGAAGCAAGCATGGACACGTCAACCCCGGCATCCTACCGGCAAATCGCGCGCATGGCAGGCGTCAGCAATTTTTCGGTGAGCTGCGCGATGCGCAACCGCCCGGGCGTTTCCGGACCGACACGGACCCGTATCCGCGAAATCGCCCGGAAACTCGGCTACACACCCAATCCCATGGTCACGGCGCTCATGGAGCATCAGCGGCGCGGACGCAGGGAAAGCCTCCGGTCCATCATCGCCTGCTTGAGAGGATTTCCGCCCGCGGTCGAAAAGCTGATCGCGCAAAACGAAAAAATCCACTCGACGCTCGCGGAACCGTTCACCGGGGCAAAGGAGGCGGGCGCCCGGCATGGATTCTTGCTGGAGCTTTTCCGCTTTGATGAGTTCAGGGAAAAGCCGGAACGTTTTTTCCGGATTCTCCAGGCGAAATCAGTATCCGGAATAATATTACAAGGAGTGGATTTGCCGGAGACCTGGGTCGGGGCAAAAGGATGGGACAATTACTCGCTGGCTGCCGCCGGCAACCGGCGCATCGACCTGCCCTGTGATTTCGCGTGCGGGGACAACCACAGGAACATGTGGACCCTGTTGACGCACCTCGGCGAACTCGGTTACCAGCACGTGGGGCTGACGTTTCTGGAAAACAGCAAGAGCGGCTGGATGGAACGGGATTTGCATCGGCACCTCTCTGCCTGTCTGGGCTGGCATGCCCGGACAGGACGCCCGTCCCCGTCCGTGTTGTTCACTTCGGAATGGTCCCGTGCACAACTTGTGCGCTGGGTGAAACGCAACCGGCTGGATGTATTTGTCGCCATTGACCGGATACCGCTTGAGATGTTGTTGGAATCAGGTTTGCGAGTGCCGGAGGACATCGGTTTTGCCCATTTGGATTTGGACCGTTCATGGGATGACATTGCAGGCATGCGAACGAATAACCATCAAGTGGGCGCCGTGGCGGCCCAATTGGTGATCGAGCAAATCAATCGCAACGCGCGAGGCATCCCCGAACACCCTCGCGCAATTTTTCTGCATGGTGAATGGTTTCCTGGTCCGACGGTCCGGAATATCCTGTAGGTTCTTCGACATTTTCGGGGAAAACAGGGGGGGAGGGAAATGCAGAGGGAGGCGGTCCCAGGCGCCCCGCGCCACACTCCCGCACATTCCCCCCTCCCCTTCTCCCCTGTTTCCACTGAAAACGTCGAAGAACCATCCTGTAACAATGCTGTTTGATGGAGCGATGAATTGCCAGAGGTCCCCCATGAATCATGTCTCGGAGTGAGATCGTTATGCAGACATCAAACACGCCCATCTTACAGGGCGTAACTGATGTTATGCGAAGCAGGTAGGGAGGGAGGCCTCGGAGCGGCCTCACCCGCCTCCGAGTTTGTCCAGCAGCACGGGCAGCGAGCACAGGAGCGTGTTGCCTGCTTCCACGGTTTCTGTCTTCCGGCTGACAAGCACCCGTTTCGTGGCGTCCACCATGTCCGCCGCCGCTCGCAGTTTGGCGAGGTCCCGCGTGGAAGGGGCACTGCCGAGCTTTATTTCGATGGCCCAGCGTTCGCCGGCCACATCCACCAGCAGATCGATTTCGTGGCCGTCGCTCGTGCGGAAAAACCAGGGGTCGGGCGCATGTCCTGTTGCTTTCAATACACCAAGCGCCTGTTCGATCACAAATCCCTCCCAACTCGCCCCGCACCAGGGTTGCGCCAGCAGACGCGCGGGGGTGTCGATGCCCAGCAACGCGTGCAGCAGGCCCGAATCCCTCCAGTAGTATTTGGGTCGCCGCACCAGGCGTTTTCCGACGTTGGCCTGCCAGGGCCGCAAACAACGCACGAGAAACGCGCCTTCCAGATAGTCCATGTAGCTGTTCACGGTTTGATACGTGAGCGAGAGGTTCTGGCCAACTTGCGAGGCGTTCCATTGCTGTCCGTGAAATGCGGCCACCAGGCGCAACAGGCGGTCCGTGACCTGCGGTTTCGCGGGCAGTCCCCACGAGGGCAGGTCGCGCTGCGCGAGCAGGGACAGATAATCGCGCTGCCATTGTCCGAACGCCGGAGCGGTGTCCACCGGTTCCTGCGTATCGGGCGAAAGAATACCGCCGTCGGGATAGCCTCCGTGGAACCAAAGCCTGTCGATGGTCGCCTCCTGTTGATGTGGCGATGGCGATGATGATGGAGATGGAGATGAGGGCGGTGATGGGGGCGGTTCGCTGGCGGTCAGTTCGGGCAGCAGCAGCGGTGTCAGTTCCAGCAAGGCGAGGCGTCCGGCGAGGGATTCCGAAATTTCGCGCATCAGCGATGGCGCCACTGAACCGAGCAGCAGAAAACGGCCCGTTTTCCGACGGTCCTGATCGATGGCGCCGCGCAGGCGCGGGAACAACGCCGGCCATGATTGCGCTTCGTCAAAGACGATGGGGGCGGGGGGGGGGGGGGGGGTGGCAACTTGCGCGGGGGGCGGTTGTGTGTGGCTCGGGTCGCCGCCGATTTTTTCCCCCAGGTTTTCGGTTCGGGGGCGTTCCGCCACCAGGTCG
>JAISAX010000773.1 GCA_031266495.1 Opitutaceae bacterium | reverse complement strand
ACCCGCGACGAGCGCCACCGGGAAATCATCGATATTGACCGGCAACAACGACGCCCCCACCGGCGCCGCATCCGCCACCCGCACCTCGTCACCCGTGGCCACGCCAAGGAAACCGACCTGACCCGCCGCCCCCTCGACCACGAACGGCCGCAACACCAACGACTGCGGGAACGCGCCCGTCGCCACCTGCGTATCCACGCGCACCACCACCTCCGACTCGCTCGCCGGCTCGATGCGCACGCCCAGCCGGCGCGCCTCCGGATCAAACCTCCACAGCCCCACGCCCCTGCCCTGCACGCCGGCCACCGCCAGCCCCTCGGGCACGACGAACACCAGGTCGCCGAGCACCCCCCGGGCAGGCCGCAACACCAGCAAATGACGCCCGTCGATCACGCCCGGCGACGGCACGTAAAGATCAGCCGTCTCCGCGTAAAAAACCGCCACCTCGGCGCGCCGGTCGCGCCCCCTCGGCACCCGGCGCACCACACGCTCCGCCTGCGGAGCGAACACCGCCCGCGCCGCCGAAAACCCCGCCCGACCCTCAAGCGCCACGACCGACACCGCCGCATCCGACTCGAACCGGTGATCCGCGCCCGCGCACCCGATCTCGGCCGTATCCGCCACCGCCCTGCACGTCGGCAGCGCCAGCGACCCGGCCATTTCCAGCGCCACCTCGTAGCGAAACTCCAACGACCAGGCGCCATCCCTTTCCAGCTCCACCTGGAAGGCCGCGCCCCCGCCCGCGCCACCGCCCCCGGCACCGGCACCGGCGCGCACCAGCCGCACCCCGTCCGGCAAGTCGCACTGCGTGAGCGCGGCCGGAGCCGCCAGCAAATCGAAACGATCGCCGCGCACGCCGCTCACCCGCATCGTCACCGCGCCGGTGGCGCGGACACCATCGATCACGATTTTCTGGAAAACCGAATCGGCCACCGGACCCGCCTTCGCCAAAGCGGGAGCGTGCGGGGCCACCTCCCGCCCCGCCTCCCGCCCCACCTCCCGCCCCGCCTCCCGCCCCGCCTGTGCGTCGCTGGCCCCCGGCCCGGCCAGGCCCAACGCCGCGAGAAGCACCGGCACGACCGCCGCCATGCGACGCGGCGCGCGGAAACAATAAAACCCTGGCGGCACGATTTCCAGCGCCACGAACGCCGCCGCCAGCGCCGCGAGCCACGCCAGCCCGTTGACCGAAAGCAACGCCCCCGGGAAAGCCACCGCCCAGGCGAAAGCGCGCAACAGATGCAAACGCCGTATCCGGGTGAAAACGACAACAACCAGGCAAGCGAGGATCAGCCCCTCGATCCAACCGAAGCCGGACGCCACCGCCGCCGCCGGGGCCGCGCCGCCCGCGAGGTTGCGCAATTCGAGGAACAAGCCCGCATCGCCGCCCGGATGGATCGGCGCCGTGAAATCCAGCACACGCCCCGCGTCGCCGCCTCCGCCGCCGCCTCCGCCGTCAAGCACGCCCATGCCGGACGCCTTCAGGAAAACCGCCCCGAGCAACAACAAACCGCCGCCGGCCAGCGCGATGCCCAGACCGCCGCCGACCCGCGCCGCGAACCCGCGCCCCCCCGCCTGGATGCGCAATGCCACGGCAAATACGCACGCGCCCGCCGCCGCCAGCGCCGCCCCGCCGAGGAGCGCCGCCACCACACCGCTCCCGCGCTCCAGGCCACGCACGATGCTGCGCAAGCCGGTCGGCGGCAAGGCCGGCGGCGTCTCCGGAGCGAGGTTGCCCGACGCCCATTCGAGACGACGGCCCTCATCGGCCATCACCCGCCAGCGCGTGCGGATGACCGGCGCGCCGATCCGCGGCGCATCGAGCCGCAACAGGCGCGGCGCGGCGACGGCAGCGGCGGCGACGGACGCCTCGCCCGCCTGACGGCTCCCCGCGCCGCCATCCCCCGCGAAACGCAAGTCCACCGTGACGACCGCGTTGGCATCCGTGCGCGGCGGCATCGGGATGAGCGTCGCGTCCACCCCGTCCACCACGGGCAGCACCTCGGCCTCGTCCACCCGCGCCGTCCAGAGCCGCAGCCCCGCCGGCACGCCCACGCGCAAGTGCGGATGGCCGTGGCTTTTCACCGCGTAGTGCGCCTCCGTGACAAGCTGCCCGTCGCCCGTCACCCGCGTCTGGAGCGAGGCGAAATCGACCACCTGGTTGACCGTCGCGCCGCGCCCCCGCGGCCTGAGATCGAGCCGCAACGTGTACGGACTTTCCGCATACTGGAACGCGGCCAGCACCGGCGTGTCGATCATCATCCGGTACTCCGCCGGAATCTCCGGCTGCTCCACCGCCACAAGATTCTTCGACACCGTGTCCGGCGTGACATTGAACAAAAAGTCGCTCGTCACGATAAGAAACCCCTGCTCCGACTGCACGCCGAGCGGACGCAGACCGGCGAAACCCGCCACCTCGCCACGCGGGTTGAGCGGCATGTCCCAAGTCCCCAGCAACGTGAACGCGCCGCTCACCGGCTTGTGCAAACTCACCTCCACGACATCGCCCTCGCGTTTCCACGAACGGATATCGCGCCCGGAAAACTCCAGGTTGCGCATCTCCCCCCCCACCCCGAACCGGAACGCGCCGAGCGGCGCGCCGACGATGGCGTAGTTGACGACCGAACACGCGCTCACCATGCCCTCGCGCACGGCGAACAAATGCAACCCGTCGCTCTGCACCGCCATATCGAGCCGCTCGATTTGCACCGTGCCGCCCCAGGCGCCCTCGCGCAGACGAAACGCCTGCTGGAGGCCGACGGTTTTTTTCGGGAAAAACGCCAGCGCGATCTCGGCCATGCCGGCCACGTCCGACGGCGTGACGCGCAGCCCCGCCGTCGCCCCCACCCCCACAAACCCGCGCAACGATTTCGCATCGGGAAAACCGGGCGCCTCCAGCACCCATGTAACAAGATTGGCAGGACGCGCGCGCTCCAGGCGACAGCGCAGGAGGTGACGACCGAAAACAGGTTTTGCAAAAACCACCTTCAGTTCGCGGCGACCATCGGCGAGCGTTTCACCGGTCACGAACTCGCTTTCCCCGGCCATGCCACCTCCACCCGCCGTGTAGCCGGACGGCACCAGCAGACGGAATTCGCGCAACGGAGCCTCGCGCACATCCAGCTCGATATCGGCATCGATCGTCAGGTCGCTCTCGCCCACATTGTAAACAAGGACCGCCGAAACGCCCGTCTCGGGCAGGATATTGTCGGCCCGGATGGTCATGGACGCGCCGCCACCGGCCACACGATAGACAAAACCCTGCGTCGCTCCGGTTGCGGCGCCATCCTCTCCGCGATTCGCGTCACGATTGGCCGTGTTTTCCGGATACAACGCCGGCGCCACCTGCGTGAGTCCGCCCGCCGGAGAGACTTCGAGCCGGACGGCGCCCTCGTTGGCCACGCGCACGAAACCACTGTGCCGCACGCCGCCGAGCGGCGTAACGGAAAGCGGGGCGAAAGCCGCCGGGAACGTCCCCAGCGGCACCCGTGCCTCGATGACCACCGTGTAATCGCCCGCCATGCGAGCCTGGGCAAGATGCACATCAAGGATGCGGCGTGGCGCGGTCTTTTTTTGCCGATCCTCCTCCCCCCCCCCCCCTTCCCCTTCCCCTTCCCGGTCCTTGTCCGCCGCGACGTCCCAGGAAAGCACATGAGCACCCGTCACGCGGAGGATTTCGCCCTCGCCCGCAAGCGCGAAGCGCAGCGCTTCGAGTTTCCCCTGCAGCACCTTGTAGCCGAACTCGCCACGCTGCCGGAGCAGCCCCGCGCCCACCGTGATTTCGGTGCGCTCGACCGTGGAAAAAAAGAGCCGCCCGTCCGCCGCCCGCGACGCGGCCTGCCACGAAAAACCGACCCCGCCATCACCCGCCAGGAAACCGGCGAGACGCTCCCCCCCGGCGGTGAACACCGGCATTTTTTCCGGGTCGATGCTCGCGCCCGCCGGGAGTCCGCCGAGCGAGAGGCGGCCGATCCGCGCGGCCGGGACGGCAAACGCCACCTGTTTCCGGTCGCCCAGGGTTTTCACACGCGCATCGAACTCCAGTCGCACCGGGAACTCGCCCGCTTTCGGGAACACCAGCTCGTAATCCGGCGCGCGTCCGGATGCATTGACGCGCACGGAAAACGCGTCGCCCTGCGGAAACGTCCGCAACGCGGCGCCGCCGGAAAGAACCGGAAGCGCGGCGCCGCCGACGCGGACCCGGGCCGTGCCTTCGAGCACAAAACCGAAACGCCCGTCCCCCGTCAGGTCGCCGCGCAGGGCGACGTTTTCCAGCGCGGCCGCATCGTCCGGGAGGGAGATCGAAATCCGGCACGAAACAGGCGCATGGCGATCACCTCCGATGACAAAGCGCAACTCACGCATCTTCGGGGGGGCCCCCCCCCCCCCCCCCCCCC
>JAISAX010000331.1 GCA_031266495.1 Opitutaceae bacterium | reverse complement strand
CCCCCCCCCCCCCCCCGATAATCGTATCCGCACCGGCCTCACACAAATCGCCACCGCACTCCGCAGACCCGACGACCTCCTGCAACCTCCGGCGCGGACATGCACCATCCGGTCACTGTCGCTCGATTTCGTAGGCCAGTTGCGCGCCATCCGGAGTGACGGTTTCCGCACGCAACAGCCAACCCGCCCCGGTTTTTTGCAATGGCGTTTCGCGTATGCGACGACCGGTGGCATCCACCGCCCACGCGCGATACCGCACGTGTTCCGAATCGGCCAGACGTAACGTGATGTCCGTCTCACCCGCTTTCACCAAGTGCGGCGGTTCGCCCCATGCTTCCAGTATGCTCCGGTCAGGTTGCGTAAAACGCGTTCCCGAAGGGAGCGCGTCGGTCAGGTGCAAGACCAGAATTCGCCCGCTTTCAGACAACAATTGTCCGTCCACCGAAACTACGGATACCGTGGCGAACGATTTTCCGTTTTTTGCCGACACCCGGGCTCCGTCGAGCGAATGATCCGCGGGCAACACAAACAATTCACTGCGCCCCGTGACGACCTTCAGTGTTCCCGCCTTTGCATCCAGTTCGATCTCTCCCGTGTCACTTCTGAAACGCGTCCCGGTTTTGTCCACGGAGTCCGGCGGCAAAATCCCGTCTCCCTGCAAGCGTTCGACCAGCGTTGCTTCATCCGCCGGGTAAATCCGTCTTGCGGCCGGAGTCGCAGGCGTTGAACCGCGTTCCATGCCGGTTGCGCTGACAACCACCGCATCCAGCGCATGGCGGGCCAATTCTTCCTCGGGCGCGCCTGTCCCCGACCCGATGCGGGCGACAAGCCCCAACCTCGTGAATACCTCGGGGACAAACGCATTGCCCTGGCGGAATGCATCGGCGGCATGAATCGCGAATCCGATGGCGCGGCGGGCCGGGGTGACGTCGCCGCGCCGAAAGATCAACGCGGACACCCGATCGGCGAGCAGCCCGACGGGGTCGGCGGTGAGCGAAAAGGTGCGCGCCGTTCCTCCATCCATGGCATAGGCGCGGCGCGCGGCGTATTCGAAATTATAAAGCGCGCTCCAGTTCTGGAGGCTGGCATAGGCGGGCATGAGCACGCCGCCTTCGGCGCGATATTGATTCGGCGACAGGAAATTGAATTCCGTCACCGTGTAAGGTTTTCCCCACAGGCGGGATTGCATGATGCCGCGCGGCACCTCCCCTGCGAAACGCACCGCGCTTCCCTGGGCAAAACCGGTCAGGCGTCTCCCGTCTTCCCGCCGCGCCAGACCTTTGGGATGAGCCCAATACTGGTGGTTGTCCACGACATCGTAGTGTTTCCTTACATACGCAAGCGACTGCATGTTCTGGAAATTCACTCCGGTGAGCAGCGCCTTTGTCCCGAGCGAATGCAAAAACCCGTGCATTCGCCGGTCCGTGTCAATGTGCCGTTCGCAAAGAAAACGGGCATAACCCATGTCGCGGTTTCCGGATATCCCGCTGCGGTTGTCCGCCTGACTCCACCAGTGTTCGAACGCTTCCTGGTAGCACGCATGGAGGGCGGGGATACGGGCGATCCGCTCCTCCGCCAGGACGTCCTCGTTGATCGGGCAAATACCGATGAGGGCCGGATCTTCCGCCCATGTCAGCCCGGTGTAGGGATTGCGGTGCGTGAGCAATGTGCGGGCGAAATTTTTCCAGTTTTCCAACGCGACATCGGAAACAGGCACCAGTGCCTTGAACTGATACACGCTTTCGCTGCTTGTCCCTTCGATACCCATCTCCGCCTTTTCCTCTTTCGTGAAATGCCAGGAGCGCACGGTGAAAAGGTCCAGGTTGATGTAGAGGCCGTGCCGCTTCATGGCGGCAAAAAGGTAGTCGAGTTTGTCGAGTTGAGCCGGATCGAAGTTGCGATCCGACCGACTGCCTTTCTCGACAAGACCGGCGTCGTAGTGGTGGAAACGTACGGTGTTGTAACCGGACGCCGCAAGTCGGACTGCGAGACGATCTGCCTCGTTTTTTTCCAGATAATTGGCGGAAAAGCACAGGTTCACTCCCCACAAGCGCACACGCTCACCGGGACGCGCAACAAACTCGAAGTGGCCGTCGGGCGTGGCGACCAGCGCTCCGTATTTCCCGGCGGGACCGTCGGCCAAAAATGAAAAATCGAATACACTGCCGGATTCGATCTCGACCGAGTGCGCATAGGGTGCCCATTCGGCATCAGCCTTCATCACCAGCGGCGGCGACGGCACGACGGGCGTACGATCATCGCCTTTGTCAAGGTGGCTCAGGCGCAGCCTGATCCCGGTTTTTTCCAGCGACTTGCCATGAAGGGGAAACCGGATCCGCACTCTGTAATCAAAAGATGGATACTTCCATGCGCGCATATCCTCGACCCGGACCAGCATGGAGTCATCCGCTTCAACCAGAACCATGCCGCTGGCCGATGGCAGACGCAACGTCCGCGCCCTGGTGGTCGAAAGCACGAGCATCCCCTTGCTCTCTGCCGGCAGCAGACAGGGCGTGTCATCGATCAGGAGTGACCGCCCCGAGGCCATTGTCGCGGGCAATCTCGCCTCCAGGGAAAATTCCTGTGTGGGCACGCGTTCATGTTCCTCACCGGTTCCCGGCGAGGAATCGGGAGGAGCAAACGGCACCACCTGATAATCCACCTCAAAAGCCCGGTCCCCCAGAGCCGTCATGCGCTGATGCGAGGAAAGCGACGCAGCCGATCCCTTCAGAAGCAGAACGCCGGAGGTTTCCCATGTCGGGCCGTGCTCGCCGAGGTATCGCCGGGGATAACCGGGTTCTGCCCGGGCGGTTTTTTGCGCGGTGCGTTCCCACGCCAGGCCGAAATGAAGCAGGCCGAAATCAAGGCCATCGAACAAAAACGTCCCTGTCGGGTTCAGTTGCAGACCGGCGATGTTCAGGTCGGCGCCGGGGGCGGAGGAAACCGGCTGTGATGACAGCGGGGGCGGGAACACCAAAAGTCCGCACGCAATCAGGATGAAAAACCGGGAGACCATGCGCGTATTTGTGTGCGTGTGACGCCGGCAATACGGGCATATGCCGCAAGGTGCATGTTGGTGAATACTCATAGTGGACAGTGTGTTGAAATGCATAACTGAAGTTACACGGATCGACCGTAGGGGCTTGCGAAGCCCCTACGTGCAAGTAGTCCCTGCCTTTCGTCGGAGAATCAGTCGTGCGAGGTCCAGTTATAGCGGGCATCGCGCAGCAACCAGGCGGCATCGACCGCCTTGACGTGGCCGTCCACAAACAAGGCGTTGGCTTTCCCTCCGTGGCAAAGATTGATGACTTTGTTGGCATCGCTGGTTTCGCGTTTTCCCGTGCCGGTCATGATGAAGTAGGAGGGATCCCATCCTTCCGAATAGACGCTGCGCCCGGAGTCGGCGACGATGATCCGGTCGGGTTCCAGCGACTGGATTGAAAGTCGATAGCACTGGACGTCACGATTGCTCACGGCAGGAGGAGGGGGTTTTGTCCCGTAATTGGCGTTGCCGGTCCACATGCCATACACGCGGCGGAATCCGTCCTTCACGTAACGTCCCCGAGAAGTGGATACGGGGCATGTGGCGACCGTCGGCTGGTTTTCCACGAGACGCGGAAGGTAGCCTCTCCGGCCCAGTTCGACCGGCCATGATATCGCATCGTTTTCCAGAGCGGCGGGCAGGTTGCCCTTGTTGTCGTTGGCATACAGGTTGAGGGCCACGCCGCATTGACGGAGGTTGCTCGCGCAGACGGCAGCCCGCGCTTTTTTCCTGATATTGCCGAGCGCTGAAAAACTCAGGGTCGCCAGCACTCCGATGATAGCGACGGCCGTCAGCAGCTCGATCAGAGTGAAGGCGCGCCAAGCGCGGCTGATTTTCGATTTTGGATTTTCGATTTTCGATTGGGCGCTGCCGCGCCGCAGGATTGCGGATGTGTTGGCTTGGTCATTCGAAAATCGGGAATCGAGAATCGAAAGTTCTTCGCGCAGTTCGCTCAGCGTGAAGCCGGAACGAACGGACGGGGAGGAGGAGAAGGGGGGAGTCATGATGATGTTTGTTATCCGTTGCGCATTTTCCTTGAGAAAACAAGGCCGCCTCCAAGCACCGCGCCCAGGATCAGGGCAAAGGCGGCCGGTTCGGGAATTGCGGTGGAGAGCACCGCGAATTCACCGCCGTGGTCGAGAATGGCCCACACGGTGCCGTTCGCCGCATCGTAGCCCCAGGTGCCCAGCCATGCGCCGGTGGCCGATGCTCCCGATTCGGCAAAACTCCCCGCCACGCTGGCCAATGCGGACGCCCCTGCTGTCAGGGAATTACCGGCAACGGCATTTTCCCATTGTCCGGCAGCGTTGAGCCAGACGAGTTGATAGCCGTCGCCCAATCCGGATACGTTCAGGCTCAGGACATAGATGTCGTTTCCGGTGCCCGTGATGGCAAGCACATCGGAGGCGCGCAGGCTGTCGTTGCCAGCGGCAGAGGTGCCGGATCCGGCGAATGCGTAGTCGAGTTTGCCGGTGCCGGACGCAGCCTGCGAGGCGAGGATTTGCGCGCCGGTTTCCGTGCCTCCCGCCGTGCCTCCCGCGATGGCGCTGGTCACGCGGCCGGTGGTGCCGAGCGTCCACATTTCCCCTGCCGCGACGGAGCGCTCGACGTGGCCGCCTGCCAGAGCGAGGTGGTTGGCGAGCGTTGTGCCGCTGTCGATTTGCAGGGTGCCGCCGGCGTTGATGGTCGCGGCGGCGGCGGCGTCTCCGAGCGCCTTGTCGTGCGAGACGCGAAGCGTGCCCGCGTTCACTGTCGTGCCGCCGGCGAACGTGCTGTCCGTGGTCGTCTGTGCGAGGTGCAGGGTGCCGCCGCCGTTTTTGACCAGTCCGCCGTTGCCGGAGATGTCCTGCCTGATCGTCAAGAGGGTGTTGTCCGCCACGCCCACGGTTGACGTCGAGGCGAGCGCGATTGTGCCGGCGCCTTCGTCGATGGTGTTGTCACCGGTCGAATTGTACAGCGCGCCATTTCCGCCGAGGCCCGTTCCGTTGAGCGTGAGAGTGCCGTCGATGGAATTGTAGCCGGCGGCCAGGTCGAGAGTCGCGCCAGCCCGCACCTGGAAATTGTTCGTCACATTTCCCGTAGCTTTTGCATGGGCGATTCGCACGGTGCCGGCCTGGATGTCCAGCAGCCCGGTGCCCCAAGCATTGGTGGTGCCCACGCTGTCTCCGGCCAGCACCATCAGGCCCGCGCCTGTCTTCGCGATTTTGGCAGCGTTGTTGTTGCTGCGTATATGGACGTTCGTGAGCGTCAGCGATGCGCCATCCGCTATGTTCCAGTTGATGAGCACCAGGTGCTGGTAGCCTGTTCCGTTGAAATAGATATCCCCGCCATTCCAATTGGCCCCGATGATTTCGTGATGGCCGGCCAGCACGGAAATTCCGCCACCTGTAGTGTTGTCAGCGATACCGACATTGAGACGAAGACCTTTCAGGTCGATCGTTATGGAGCCGGTTGCTGCGGCTCCGAATGTCAGATTGCCGACCGTTTGTACGGAAGCCATCGAGATGGCCAGAGTCCCGCCTGCGTTGAAGATTACCGTATCCGCGTTGGTTATGGCACGGGCGGGGTTCCAGTTGGAAGGGGTGTCCCATGAGCCGTCGTTGGCCGTACCCGTCCACGTGATGTCTTCGGCGGTCACGCCCGAAACAGAAAATAACATGACGGCAAGCAGCAGGCCGATCGGCGGTTTTTTTTGGTTCTGGTTCTTCATAATTATCGTTCCTGTATAAGCATTTGCAGTTGATTGCCCCACGAACAACGGGATGGAAGGGCATGGAGTTGATACGCCGCAAAGCATAACGGAAGGGGGAACGCGGAGATACTTTCCATTTGAGATAAAAATCAATTTTTGTGACATCTCACAAAAATTTCTCCGGGATACAGTCTTCTTGTTTTCATGAGAGCCACCGATGTTTCCAGTTCCCCCCCCCGCAGCCCGGACCCTTGTCATGGTTGCGGGAACATCAATGTGAACGCGCTCGATCAGGTGGCGAATCGCGTGTTGTTTTCCATGAAGGATTTTCGGTGGATTGGCCGGAAAAAGGAACCGGCCTCCGCAACTCCGGAGAGCACGGTTCTCCATCCTGCATCCGTCTGCAGTCGTAACGGTTGCCGTGAGGGCCGGCTGGAAATCGAAGGTGGCGCGTCCTTGCAAATCGTATGGCTCGCCGGACAAGCAAAACTGGAAACCGCAGGCGGGGACGGGCAGGTACGGCTCGAACCCGGAACGGTGTGGACATCGGCGAAACCGTGCGGACCGAGCCTGATTCACTTCGGACCCGGCAAACATCAGCGACGCTCGGCCGGACGCGGTCCCGCCCTCGGACTGAAGTTCACTTTCGCCGCACCGCTGGCAGAAGAATACGCGCACTGGCTGGCCCGGCACTTCGGCCAGTTTGTGCAGCTCCAGCCGGGCTCGGATGCTCTGCGCGCCGCGCAGGCATTAGCCCTGGCACTGGAGACGGACAAACCACGCGAAACCGTCTCACGGCGAGTTTTCGCCTGGCTGGCCGCCCTTCATCGGGCGCTCGATGAGCGACGGTTGTATTTGCAGGATTTGCTGGACGGGAAAACCGGCCTTCTGCCCACCATCTTCGCGGAACATGGCCACTCCATAAAAACACTTGCGGGCTATCTGGGCTGTTCACCGGCCTATCTTGGCCGACAGTTGCAACGTGCCTGGCAGCGGCCCGCGCGGGATGTTCTGCATGCGCTGCGCCGGCAACACGCGCAGCACTTGCTGACATCGACTTCGTCAGGGATCGGGGAAGTGGCCCGGCGTTGTGGTTTTTACACTACATCGTCATTCGCCACGACCTTCAAACGGGAAACCGGCCTCACGCCCACGCAGGCGCGACACATGCCATCCCGTATCGATCCGCATTCATTCCACCGTCCGCCCGCCGGAAATACAGGTGAACGGGCGAGCGCCGCCTCCTCCCCTCCCCCCCCCTCCCCTCCCCCCCCGCTCCGTCGCCCTGGCGGACAGGCAACGCCTGTGGCGGTGTGGGGCGACGCGTTTTTCCAGTTCGACGGCGGGGTGTCGGACATGGTGTACGACACCCCCTTCAGTCTTGCCATGAACGCGATCACCAACGCGGTGCATTGGGTGGTGACGCTGGAAGGCTCGGCCGTGTTTGAGGCGGCAGGCCGTTCGCTCCAGGTGACACCGGGCATGGTCGTGATTTATCCCCAGCCGATGAATGGCCAATGGACAATGCCGGCCGGGAACGGACGCGTGTGGAAACGGATCTGGCTGAATGTCCGCTGCAAATGGGGCATCGAGGCGATGCTGGCTCTGGGGGCGGCGCACGGCTGGACCGGCATGCTCCCTCTCAACGCGCCGCCGGTAAGGCTGGCCCGGGAATGGGTGGACCATTGGCACACGCACCGCAACGAGCCTTCCGTCATCGCCTCGCAGGCGGGTTTTTGTTGGTTGCAAAGCTGGTGGGAGCTTCTGCGTTCCGGCCGGATGAAGAGGGTGACCGGCCCGGATGGACAAGCCGCCTTGCCTGATCTGCGACAGTTGCTTTCGAAATCTTTTTTCCGGCAAATCAAGACGATCACTGACTACGCGGGCCAGCTCGGCTATTCGCGCCGCCACACGATTCGCAAGCTGCGGGCGCAATGGGAGGACGGCACTCCGGCCCAGATTATACGCCGGCAACGATTGACGCAGGCCGCACTGGACCTGCGGCATACACGGCTGTCAGTCGGCGAGATTGCGAGGAAATCACAGTACTCCTCAACCGGTTCATTCATACCCGCATTCAGGAAGGAATTCGGCATGACTCCGCTGGCCTGGCGTCTGGCGCGCCTGTAAACCGGGGATGCCGCCCCTGGACGCCGCCCCTTTCCGCACGGTTTTCACGGACCGCCCCCGCCACGCCACCCGCGTCACCGGTTCTTCCCGAACAGCAGCCGTAGCGAGTTCAGGCATACGATCACCGTGCTGCCCTCGTGCGCGGCCACGCCCGCCGCCAGCGGCACGAGGCCGGAAATCGCCGCCAGCGCCATCACGCCGACCACCCCGAGCGAGATCACCAGGTTTTGCCGGATGATCGTCCGCGCACGCCGGCTCAGCCGCAGGGCCGACAGCACGTTCTCGATCCGGTCGTGCATGAGGATCACCTCGGCCTGCTCCAGCGCCGCGTCGCTGCCCCGCGCGCCCATCGCGATGCTCACGTCCGCCGCCGCCAGGCTCGGCGCGTCGTTGACGCCGTCGCCCACCATCGCCACCGGCCGCCCCTCCACACGCAGCGCGCGCACCGCCTCCACCTTCTGCTCCGGCAGCAACCCCGCCCGCACCTCGTCGAGCCCGAGTTGCCGCGCCACGCTCTCGGCGGCGTGACGCCGGTCGCCCGTCAGCATCACCGTGCGGATGCCCACCGCCTTCAGGCGCTCCAGCACCCCGCGCGATTCCGCCCGCACCTGGTCTCGCAGCAGCAAGCGTCCGAGCAAATCGCCGGCCACGATCCACACCTCGGTAAACTCCGGCCGCGCCGGCGGCAGCTCTCGCGACCAGTCGGCGAGCGGCCCCGCCTCCAGCAATTCGCGCCGCCCGGCCACCACGCGCACCGCGCCCACGCGGCCACTCACGCCATGGCCGGTGAGCGACTGAAACTCCGCCACGCCATGCTCCGCCACGCCCCGCGCCCGCGCATCCCGCACGATGGCGCGCGCCAGCGGGTGTTGCGAACCCAGTTCCAGCGCCAGCGCGTACTCCCACACCTCGCGTTCGCGGCCCGGAGGAAAACTTTCACACGCCTCGACGACCAGTTCGCCCGTCGTCAGCGTACCCGTCTTGTCGAGCGCCACCACGCCGATGCCCGCCAGCTTCTCGATGGCCGCGCCGCCGCGAAACAGCACGCCGTGCCGCGCTCCCCACGCGATCGCCGCGAGAATCGCCGACGGGATCGATAACACCAGCGCGCACGGGCTCATCACCACAAGTAACGTCATCGCCCGATAAAACGCCGACCGCACGCCGCCTTCGTTGACAAACGCCGGCAACCCCGTCCCCAGCCACCACACCAGGAACATCGCCGCGCACACCCCGAGCACCAGCAGCGTGTAGTGCCCCCCGAACCGGTCGGTCAGCCGCTCGCTCGGCGCGCGCAGTTTCTGCGCGGTGTGGATGAGGCGGATGATCTTTTGCAACGTGCTTTCCGACGGCAGCCGCCGCACGCGAAAATCCACTACGCCCCACAGGTTGAGCGTGCCGCTGAAGACCGGATCGCCCACCGCCTTGTCCACCGGCGCGGCTTCGCCGGTAAGGTTGGATTCATCGCTCGCCGTCTCGCCGCGCACCACTTCCCCATCGGCCGGGAACACGACGCCCGGCCGCACGCGCAGCACGTCGGCGATGCCGATTTCCCCGACCGCGATCTCGCGCTCCCGCCCGTCCTTTTCCACCAGCGTCGCCTGTCGCGGAGCCGACCGGAGCAGCGCGCTGACTTCGCGATGCGTGCGGTCCATCGAAAACTCCTCCATCGCTCCCGACGCGGAAAACAGGAACAACAACAGCGCCGCCTCGCCCCACGCGCCGATGCACACCGCGCCAACCGCCACGGCCAGCATCAGGAAATGAATGTCGAGCTTCGCGCGCCGCAGGTTTTTCAGCGTATCCACCGCCGCGTCCCACCCGCCGGTCGCGAGCGCCACGATGTAGAGCGCGCGCGGCAACCACGCGAGAGCGCCGCCACCGCCGCCGGTCGCATCGCCCGCCGTGTTCCCGCCACCCGCCGTGACGCCGGATTTTTCCAACAAAAACGCCGCCAGACCCGACACGCCGCAAACCGCGGCCAGCCAGGCGAGTTGTTTCCATTCGCCGCCGTCCTCGCCCGCCCCGGCCTCGCCGCCCGTCCCTGTCCCTGCCACGGCCTCGCCGGTTTCCGTGTCGGCGCGCAATTCCGGCCACGCAAACTCGCGCCACTGCCAGAACCGCGGAGCGGTCGCGCAAGTCGGTCGCGCCACCTGCGTCGCGCCGTCGGAGCCCTGTTCGACCGTGTAATTCCCCAAAAAGCTCGTCAGGCCCGCGCCCACATTCCCGATCGCTTCCGTGCCGGTTCCATTGGCGGACCCGCTGTCGGTTCCGTTGCCGGTTCGCGCCCTGCCGTCGCGCATCGCGCCCGGACGGACGGCGCCGAGTTGCGAATCGATCGCCGCCAGCGTGGCATCGAGATGTTCGCGCAACCGCGCCATGTCCACCTCGCCGAGCGTGGCCACGGACACCTTGCGCGTCACCAGATCGAGACGCACGGCCTCGACGCACGGTTCATTGCGCAAAAACCTCGCGAGTGTTTTGGTCCATCCGGTTTCCATAAACGGCGCGAACCATTGCACATCCCGCCATCGTTCGCCAACAGAACATTGAAGAACAATGGGTTGCAGACGAGACTCAGTCTCTCTCCCCCCCCCCCGGGTGCTGATGAGGAAAGTCCGCATCAGCATCCGGGAGGTTCTGAAAATGAGCCACGGGCACAAAGACCCGGACGAGCGCAATTAACGCATCCGGTTCCTCGGAAAAACGGGTTCGAGTTAAAGATAATTTCCTCCTCGTTGATTTCCAGTCCGTGGGTTTTGAGCCGTTCACGGAGTTCGTCCATGAAGCGTCTCGCGTCTTCCTCGCGCGTGAACCTACCGGGTGCGAAACCCGGGCGGCAAAGTGCGACCCACATCCGCCTCTCTCTTTCGCAGCGTTTCGCCCTCGACCCATTCGCCCTCAACGAGAGTCAGACGCGCCTGCACCGGCAACCCCTGCTCGTTGCGCATGATCTGCGCCGCCACCTGTTCCAGCGTGATCGCGCCAATCAACCCGTTGCGCTCCTCCACACCCGTGCACACCGAATCGTGCGAACGTATCACGGACACCAGCCCCACATCCTCCGGCACGCGTATCCCCAACGCATGACACCACTCCAGTTCATCGTGTCCCGTCAGCGTGATCACCGCATCCGGATCATGTTTGCGCAGCCACGCGCCAAACCTCTTCGCCGACGAACGCTCCATCGTATCAAAAAACACAGGCAACCCCTGCCCCCCAAAATGTTCCTGTTCCGACTGCGCGTATCCGCCCAGCCAGCGTGACCCGCGCGCCCGCAGGTTCTCCACGGACAAACTCATCCCGATTCGCCGGTACCCACGCCTGATCAACTCCGCGTAGGCGATCACCACATTGCCATATTGGTCATTGGCCACGCGGTCCATCGGTTGGACCCAGGAGTATCCCGTAGTCACGCACGCATACCGCTCCCAGCGAACCCTCACGGGCCTTGTTCTGTAGCCGCGACACGGCGCGGCCAGAATCAGGCCGCGAATCCCCCTCGTGTGCAAAATCTCGTCCACCCGCTCCGGGTGCATTCCCTGCCTTCCGAGGAAAAACGGTTCCAGGTCAAACCCCAGTTTTTCCGCCTGCCGGGCCATCCCCGCATGATACCGCCGGTAAGTCTCCCCCAGAGACCACCAGTCCGTTTCCGATTTTTCATCCACAAGTACCGCAATACAGCCCTTGTCCTTCAACGGACGCCCCGAACGGATATGGCTCATCAACGACGTCACGTACGAATTGGGCCGATACCCGATCCGCTCCGCCTCGCCTCGCACCCGCTCGCGAGTCGCCTCCGGGATCGAGGCGTGCCCGCGCAACGCGAGCGATATCGTTGCCTGATTCAACTCAAGATTACGCGCGATGTCCGACTGCGTGGCCATGTCACTCAACGTTATGAGTAACGCGCCCGTTGCAAGCCTCCATGCGACAACCGCATTATCCCTACGTATCCATAAATCCTTTCGACAGCCATGACCCGTTTCCCGAAAACCGTACTTTCCCTTTCGCTCGCCGGCCTTTGCCTCTGTGCCCCGCTCACGCACTCCGTCAACGCCGCCCCTCCCGCCTCTCCCGCTCCTCCCGCCTCTCCCCTCCCCCCCCCCGCTCCCGCTCCGGCCAGAGCAACCTTTTACGCGACCGAACTCGACCAGCTCAAAACGCGCCTTGCCCAGGCCGCGCCGGATTCGCCCCTTCGCAAGCAAGCCGATCTCATTCTCGCCGAAGCTCGCAACATCCTCGCGCTCCCGCCCGTCGCCCGCGCCACCTCGCTCGGTGAACTCGAAAAACCCGTCAACAAACGCCCCGGTCGCATCGACGCCCGCACCTGGAACATCCGGAAAATCTCCCCTGAGAAGGCGGAACTTTTCGCCCTCGCCAGCGCCGACCTCGACGCGATGGAAACCCTCGCCCGCGAACTCCCGCTCCTCGCCGCCGCCTGGCGGCTGACCGGCGACAACACGCTGCTCGAACGCCTCCGCTCGCAACTCGCCGAAGTTGTAACATGGGATCCGATACAACGCTCCGGCTACACCCTTTACAACGGCACGAACAACCTCCCGCCCGACGGTGACGACGGCGTATGGCTGGCGACCGGCCACGGCCTCGCCGCGCTCTGCCAGACCCTCGACATCCTCCCGCCCCTCCCCCCCCCTCCCGCCTCTCACGCCCCGCCCGCCCCTTCCGCCTCTCCCGCCCTTCCCCCCGGACTCCACGCGGCGCTTCTCGCGCAGATTGACCGCGAAGTGCAACGCTCCCTCAAGGACTGGCGCACGAAAAAAGGCTGGTTCATGCGCTCCAAAAACGTGACCACCAACCAGTGGATTGTCCCCGCGGGCGGCCTCGCGCTCGCCGCCGCCACCAACCTCGAAAAATACCGCGACGCCTACGAACTCGCCATCTCCAACCTCCTGATGACGCTCGATGCGCTCGGCCCGGAAGGAGCCTCTTCGGAAGGCTCCGCCTACGCCATGCACCGCTCCGCCCCGATCCTCTACCTCGCCGCCATCGGCACGCGCGACGTCGGCGACGAACGCATCGCCTCGCACCCCTTCCTCAAAAACTTCCCCGTCTGGCTCGCGCAGATTTTCCAACCCGGCCAAAACGTCATCAACGCCTTCGACAGCTTCGGGATGAGTCGCGGCATGTATCACACCTTCACGCCCGACATCACCCTCCTCGCCTCCCTCTCGCGCTCGCCTGAACTGCTCTGGATCCGCCGCCACCAGATCAAGGACATCAGCCGCGACCTCTACGGACTTCTCTCCCTCAACATCCCCGATTCCGCCGAACGCCAGCCCCCGCTCTCCGGCTCCTTCGACCGCGCCCGCTGGATCGTCTGGCGCGACAGTTGGGCGGACGACGCATCCGGCGTCTGGATACGCGGCCAGCACCGCTCCGACTTCCACTCGCACAACGACCACGGCCACGTCAATTTCATCGTCCGCGGCAAACCGCTTCTCGTCGAGGCCGGTTGCGCCGGTTACGATCACTCGCTCAAGGAAAAACGCTACGACTCCGTTGTCGGTCACAACGTATTACAGGTTGGCGACGAAATTTTGCCCAAAAAATTTCTCAATGTTCCCGTCAACGTCGCCCGCCTCGACGCCACCGGCGGCGACATCACCGTCCACGGCGGAGCCGGTTACGCCAACGTCAAGACCTGGGAACGCCGCGTCCGCTGGACCGCCGACACGCTCACGGTGGACGACCTCGTTGAACTGAAAACGCCCGACACCATCCTTTTCCGCTGGCACCTCGGCTCGAAACAACCGCTTGCCATCCAAAACGATTCCGCCGCCGCCGCGACCACCGCCACCGCCGCCCGCATCACCGCCACGCTTCCGTCGGGGAAAATCACTTACGCGGGCTGGAGCGGATCGCTCCCCGAAGGCGTTTTCTGGAAACCGCCCGCGAAGGACATTCTGGATACACCAGCCGCGAACATTGTTGTCGAATCGGACACGCCCGTCTCCGCCGCGCAGGAGGAAGGCTACGACCACACGCTCAAGTTTCGTCAGCAGAACCACACGCACACCCTGCTCGTTGTCCGCACGGCCACGCCCGTCACGCGCATGAAACTCACCACACGCTTTACCTCTCCGGCCCCCGCCGGGGAATCCCGATAAACCCGCAAAGACAAACACCATGAAAGCCAGCATCCGTCACCTCCCCCGCATCCCCCGCCTCGTATCCGTCGCCGGCCTCCTCGCCGGCCTCGCCTTGCTCGCGACACCCGCCGCGCACGCGCAGGCTGCCGTCAACACCGTCACCGAAAACTTTGAAAGCTACTCACCCGGCGCCGGCGGCGCGGACCTGGGCTGGACCTTCCTTTTCGGCGACGATTCTACCGGCGCCAACGCCAACCTCCGCGACTGGAAGGTCGTGGATACCACTGCGATCCCGGCCGAAACCTGGCCCGAGGTTCCCGTCGGCAACGGGACAAAATCCTTTTCCCACAGTGCCACCGGCAACAGCCACGCCATCAAAAAGGCGTTCGGCGTCGAGACCACCTTCACCGACGCCACTCCCGTTATTTATTACTCCGCATGGGCCGTTCCCGACACCACGGGCACCGGTGTGATGACCATGCGATTCGGCACTGTGTCCGGAAACAATGGATACATGATCAACCTCTTCTCCATCGAACCCGACGCTACAACATCCTCGCTCGCGCGGTTCAATGTAGGGACGGGAAACAATGGCGCCACAGTGGTCGCCTCCACCAACACCTTTGCCACGGATCACTGGTACGAGTTCCAGCTCGTTATTGACCAGAGCAAGGATGCCCTGAATCCCACCCTCTCGCTCTTCGCCCGCGACATCACCAATGGCGAAACCACCCTCAGCGCCGTTGCCGGTTTGCAGAACCTCAGCATCACCCTGACCGGCTCGACAAAAGCCTCCACCTGGTCGGCATGGGCCATCCGCTCCGGTGGCGGGCGCCAGAACATCGACAACCTCCGGCTGTCCATCGACTCTGTATCCAACATTCCCGAACCGAAGACCGCCGCCGCCTTGTGCGCCCTTGCCGCCCTGGGAGCCGCCGCCGCCAAATGGCTTCGGCGCAACTGATGGCACGCACTCCGAAGTAGGGGCTTCGCTTGCGAAGCCCGCTCCGAAGCCCGCAAGGACTTTTCATAAATGGAGACTCGTCCATTCGTCCGCCTGGCGCGGGCTTCGCAAGCGAAGCCCCTACGAGCGGATCCGCGTAACTTCAGTTCTTAATTCTTAATTTCCCTCCCCCCCCCCCCCCGTGAGCGCAACCTGTAAAAAAATCTGGAGAGCCGGCACGCTGATCTACACGCCCGCCGCGCTGGTTGTGCTCTTTCTCTGGTTACTGTGGGGCGACTTCGCGTGGTCGATGCGGGATCGTTCGGTCGGCCCCATGTCGCAATGGTATCTGAACGAACTCGGCATCCCGGATTTGCTGTTCGGGCTGCTCTTCAGTTCGTTCCCCGCGCTGATCGGCATCGTGCTGGTGCCTGTCATCAGCGTGAAATCCGACCGTCACCGCGGACGCTTCGGACGCCGGATACCGTTCCTCCTCGTCACCTCGCCGATTGCCGCCCTGGGCATGATCGGGCTGGCGCTGACGCCGTTCCTCGCCACATGGGCGCACGGACATTTCCCCGGCCAGAGCGAAAAAACGGTGGCCGTTCTTTGCTTCGGGGTGTTCTGGGCCGTATTCGAAATCGCCAGCATCACGGGGCAGGCCATTTTCGGAGGACTCATCAACGACGTCGTGCCCGCGCCCCTGCTCGGGCGTTTTTACGGGCTGTTCCGGGCGGTGAGCCTCATCGACGGCATGATTTTCAACTACTGGCTCATGGGAAAAGTGCCCGGCCACTACACATTGATCCTGCTCGTTATCGGCGTCTTTTACGGCACGGCGTTCATGTGGGTCTGCTTCAAGGTGAAGGAGGGAACCTACCCCCCTCCCCCCCCCTCTCCCGCCTCTCGCTCCCCGGTGGACGGCACACGCGCCTATTTTCGTGAGTGTTTTTCCAATACGTACTACGTATCCGTTTTCCTGCTGATGACATTCGCGGTCGCCGCCTTCGGCTCGCTCAACATCTTCTCGCTGCCCTATGCCAAGAACCTCGGCATGAGCATGGATCTTTACGGCAAGGGCCTTGCCCTGACCTATCTGGTTTCCCTGTCCCTTGCCTGGATTCTCGGCTGGCTGGCCGACCGTTTCCATCCGCTCCGCATGGCCATCGCGACGCTCGCCGGCTACGCGCTTGTCATGGTCGCGGGCTGGCTGTTCGCGACCACGCCGACCTCGTTTTTTGTCGTGTGGGTGCTGCACGGCGTATTGTGCGGCAGCTATTTCACCAGCGCCGCCTCGCTCGGCCAGCGCCTGTTTCCCCATTCAAAGTTCGCCCAGTTCGCCTCCGCCGCCGGCATTCTCGCCTCATCGGGACAAATGCTGCTCGGCCCCGGCGTGGGGCTGCTGATCGACGCCACGGACAAAAACTACCGCCACACCTTTTCCGTCAGTATTTTTTTAAGCATTACGGCCCTTCTGGCCGCCGGAGCCGTTCATGCGAAATTCATGCGGCTTGGCGGCCCCAGGGGTTACTCGGCCCCCGGACAATCATGAAAACTCCCCACGCTTCCCGTGCTCCCCGCGCATTCACGCTCATCGAGTTGCTCGCCGTCATCACGATCATCGGCATTCTCGTGGCGATTATCATTCCCGTCACGGGAAAGGTTCGCGAGTCGGCGAAATCGACAACATGCGTCAACAACCTCCGCCAGATCGGCATCGGCCTCAACACATGGGCCACCGACAACAAGGGACGCCTCCCGGACTTCCCGGCCAATCCGTCCTGGTGGGACAGCTACACCATCTGGAACAATCCGGGCGGCAATGCCGGCTGGATCGGCATCGGGAAACTCTACGGCGACGGCTACATCACCGACGGACGCGTGTTCTACTGCCCCACCGCGCTCGCCGGCATGTACGACTACGAAAGCCAGTGGGCGCCCAACGTCCGCGGCAAGGACGACGTCACCGGTTTCCGCGCCGGCTACTGCCAGCGCATCGCGCCCGCCGACCGCCCGCTCACGCTCACCGACGGCGTCAACCACATCCTCGTGACGGACATTTTTGTGGTGAACTACAGCCAGCACGCCTCCGCGCGCAACGGCGCGGGTGGCGCGCGCTACGTGAACATCCTGTACATGGACGGACACGTCCGCTGCGACAAAACCGGCAACCGCTGGGCGCACCCGCCCGCCAACGCCCTTTACGAAAACTGGGAGCAATTCCCCTGAGAGCCTGTTGAACCGCCCCTGACACCATCCACGTCCACGCCGAAAACAATCCTGACTTCTCGCCCATGAACAAAATCGACCACAGCATTGCCGCCGCCCTTGAACTGCGACCGCTCCATGCGCCCTGGGACGCCACGCCGCCACTCTCCCTCGAACTCGCTCTCACCGACATCGCGCGCCGCCACGAAAACTCCCCCGCCTCCCGTCGCGAAGCCGCCATCCTCCGCGTCCAGCTCCCCGCCATGTTCCAGCCCATGCGCCCCGGAGACACCCTCGCCGGACGCCCCCGCCTCCCCCTCGTCGGCCTCAGCCCCGAACTCATGGGCATCGGCCTCTATTGCCTCGAAAAACCCATCCGCCAAATCCTCGCCAACGCCCCTCCGCGGACACTTACCGCCGCCCACCGCCGCCGCGTCGAAGACATGCTCGACTACTGGCGACCACGCACCACCCACGCCAGAATCCGCGCCGCCCGCGACCCCCACACCCGCCGCCACCTGAGCGAAGACGACTGGTTTGACCACCCCGGCTCCGCCTTCCCCCTCTACCGCATCGCCGGCACCAACCTCGACTACACAAAACTCCTCCGCACCGGCCTCCCCCAACTCATCCGGAACCTCGAAACCGAACACGCCGCCACACGCGACACCCTCCAGACCCTCCTCGACATCACCCGCCGCCACGCCGCCGAAGCCCGCGCCCTCGCCGACGCCGACGAAACCGCTGCCGCCCCCCGCGCCCCCGAAACCCGCGCCACCGCCACCGCCCTCGACGCCCTCACCCGCCGCCCCCCCCGCACTCTCCGCGAAGCCATCCAGCTCGCCTGGCTCGCCACCCTCGCCTCAGGCACCGTCAACTACGGCCGCATGGACATCTGGCTCGCCCCCTGGCTCGACAACGAACCAGCC
>JAISAX010000766.1 GCA_031266495.1 Opitutaceae bacterium | reverse complement strand
CGGGGGGGGGGGGGGGGGGGGGCGGGGCGGGGCGGGGGCGGGGGGGGGGGGGGGGGGGGGGGGGGGCCCCCCCAGAGCAAGCCAGCCAGCCGCTGGCGGCGCTGGCGGAGGTGGAGTATCCGCCGGTGGCGTCGCTGTTTCTCGGATACAGGCGGGAACAGGTGCGGCATCCGCTCGACGGGTTCGGGATGCTCGCGCCGTCACGGGAAAACCGGGACCTGCTCGGCGTGCTCTTTTCCTCGACGCTGTTTCCAGGCCGGGCGCCGGCCGGGCATGTCGCGCTCACGGTGCTGACGGGCGGCGCTCGGGGACGACTGGACCTGGCGCGACTGGATGTGCCTGCGCTGACGCGCATCGTGCGCGCCGAGTTGGCGGAGTTGCTCGGAGTGTCGGGCGATCCGGTGTATCTGAAACATCATGTCACGCCGCGGGCGATCCCGCAGTACAATCTCGGTTACGAAAAAATCCACGCGACGATCGGGGCAGCCGAGGCGACTCATCCAGGGTTATTTGTCGGCGGTCCGGTCCGCGACGGCATTGCGGTGAGCGCCTGCGTGGCCGCAGGGGAAAAACTGGCGCGGCGCGCGATTGAATAAACCGCCGGAGTCTGTTCCGATGCCGCCTTTCTTTTCCATGAAAACGCTGTTCCAACGCATCATCGACCGGGAAATCCCCGCGAAAATCGAGCACGAGGACGACCGGTGCATTGTCATCCACGACATCGGGCCGCAGGCGCCCGTGCACCTGCTCGTCATCCCCAAAACCGTGATCCCCCGCGTGGGCGAGGCGACCGCCGCCGACGAGGGCACGCTCGGCCACCTGCTGCTCGTGGCCGGAGTGGTGGCCAAAAAACTCGGCCTCGAACGCGGGTTCCGCCTCGTCATCAACCAGGGGCCGGATGCCTGCGAAAGCGTGCCCCACCTGCACGTTCACCTGCTCGCGAAGCGCCAGATGGGCTGGCCCCCGGGATAGAAAAGGTCGCCTGCGGATCGAGGTTTCCCATGCGGCTACTTGTCTCCAACGACGACGGCATCGACAGCCCGTTTTTTCACGCACTGGTCCATGCGCTGCGGGATGCGGGCCACGCGCTCTGCGTCGTGGCGCCGAAACATGAGCAGAGCTGGACGGGCGCGGGAAAATCGCGGCACCGCGCCGTGAAATCGGAAGCGGTCGAGCGCGGGTTCGGATGCCCTTCCTGGACAGTGGACGGGACGCCCGCCGATTGCGTCAACATCGCGCTGGCCCATCTGCTGCCTCGTAGCGAAGGGAAGACTACGCCGGATGTCGAGGCGGTGGTCAGCGGCATCAACCTGGGGCGCAACGCGGCGCTCGGTTTCATCCTGGCGAGCGGCACCATCGCCGCGGCGTGGGAGGGGGCGATTCACGGGCTGCCGTCAATCGCGTTTTCCCAGGAACTGGATGCGAAGGCGTTTGGCCGGCTAAAAAGGGGCGAGCCGATGGACGCGGAGTTGCGCGAGACACTGGCGGCATCGGCCGCCCATGCGGCGCGGTTGACAGAGGCGCTGCTGGCCCCGCAAACGAAAACGCCGGCGCCGTTTGTGGTGCACAATGTCAATTTCCCGCATCCTTGCCGGGCGGATACACCGGTGCGGCGGACAATCCCGGCGCAGGTGCGCACGCCAGGGCTTTTCAGCCCGGCGGCGGATGACGGCACGCACCGGTTCGTGTACGCGGATGCGGTGGACGTGTCGCCGCCCGGCCAGCTCACGGACAAGGCGGCGCTGGCCGCCGGAGTGATCAGCCACAGCGTGCTGGATTACACCCGGCTGGGCGTGGCGGAGGAGTGAGGCCCGCGACGCCTGCGATGCCTGCGACACCTGCGGCGTCATTACTACAGGCGCGGTGGCCTGCGGCTGCGCAGCGACGGGAGTCACTGTATTCCGGATACGGTCCTGGCTCAGCGGCGTTTCCAGGCGGCGATGAACATGCCGTTGGCGTTGTGCTCGTGAGGCCAGAGCGTGAGGCGGGCCTCGGCGAGACCGGGGAGCGGGAGCGGTTCGAAGTCGGCGGCGTGCGCGGTCGTGAAGGCGTCGGCCACCGCAGCCGTTTCGCTGCGGGTGAGCGTGCAAACGGCGTAGAGGAGACGTCCGCCGGGCTTGAGCGCCGGGGCGGCGTGGGCGAGGAGTTGTTGTTGGATGGCGGCGAGTTCGCGGACGTCGTCGGGCGAGGTCGTCCAGCGCGCATGAGGGTTGCGCTGCCAGGTGCCGGTTCCGCTGCACGGGGCATCGACGAGGACGCCGTCGAATTTTGTCTTGGTGGGCAGGACGGGACCACCGTTCCAGATGGAGGCGCGGTAGTTGAAGGCGTGGGCGCGGGCGGCGCGCTTGCGCAGGGTGGCGAGGCGGCCGGTGTGGCGGTCGGTGGCCCGGATGAGGCCGCGATTGTCCATCAAGTCGGAGAGGTGGAGCGTCTTGCCGCCCTCGCCGCAGCAGGCGTCCCACCAGGTTTCGCCGGGCTGCGGAGCGCAGGCGTGGCCGACGAGTTGCGAGGCGAGATCCTGGATTTCGAAGAGACCCTGTTTGAATTCGTCGGTGCGGAAGAGATCCTTGGGGCCGGTGTAGTGGAAGGCGGAGGACGTCGCGAGAGGGGCGGAGGCGGGCGCCAGGTCGCAGTGGCCGAGGACGCGGGGGAGTTTTTCGGCAAACTCCCGCTGCGCGCGAATCCAGAGCGGGGCCGGAGTCTGGAGCGCGCGAAGCCAGGCGGTGCGGGCGTCGGGCGAGGGGAAGTCGATTTCGTCGAGCGCCCAGGCGGGAACGGCGCGGGCGGCGAGGGTTTCTTTTTTGACGGACGCGGGGTCGGCGTCGAAACGGCGCTGGAGGTCGAGCGCGGCGGCGATCCGGGCGGGACGGGCGCCGGCATTGTCGAGCCAGGCGAGCCAGCGAAAGTAACTGAAAACAGCGTGCGCGATGTCACGGCGTTCGGCGGGCGAGAGGTGGCGTAGCTGGCCGAGTTCGCGGCGGAGGATGTAATCGGCCGGGTTGTCGGGCGAGATCTTGTCGATGATGAGCGCGGCGCGCCGGGAGAGTGCGGACATGATGGACAGGCGGTGAAGGAAAAGGGTCCGTGGGTACCGGAAGCGTACAGGACCGCCCGGACAGAAACCGGAGCCGAAGGGCGTAACAATAACGAATTATCGGAGAGAGGCGGGGACGTAGCGGCATGCGTCCCTGCATGCCGGACACGGGCTGGAAGCCCGTGCCACGCGGAGGGGCAACGCTCACGGGCAAGGATGCCCGTGCCACGGCGGGGGGGGGATCAGCTTGCGAAGACTGCCTTCAGGGAAATCGTCAGGCCGGGGAGGAGCGTGCTGCTGAAGGTATCCGCCGCCTTGTAGGTGGCGGCCGGGGTTTCGGAGTCGGTGGCAAGCCGGTAGAGCGCGAGGGTGCGGCGGTCGGGATCGACGATCCAGAGTTCCTCGACGCCTGTGCGGGTGTAGATCGCACGCTTGGGGCCGAGATCGTATCTGGCACTGGTTTTCGACAAAACTTCGATGACGAGATCGGGCGCGCCTTCGATGCCGTGCTTTTTGATGATGCCGCGGTTGGCCCGGCGGATGAAAAGCACGTCGGGCTGATAGACGTTGAGGTCGGAGAGATAAACGTCGATCGGCGCAATGCAGGCGGTGCCAATCGGGTGGGTGTCCAGATAATTGCCGATGAGCCGGTAAAGGAGACCTGCAATGCTTTGGTGGTAAAAGGAGGGTGAGGGTGCCATGATAAAATCGCCTTCGATGAGTTGATAGTTGGGTGAGCCAACCGGAATGAGCGCATAGTCGTGGCGCGTGAGCGGTGGTGCTTGTGTCGCGAGCATGGGTGACAGGTTGGTCCGTTTCCGGTCGCAGTCAATCGCCCGGGCAGGTGGCCTGGAGGCGGGGATCTTCGCGCAGGCGCGCGCTCGGTCCGTCGAGCACGATCCGGCCGGTTTCGAGCACCCGGGCGTGGGTGGAAATCTCCATTGCCGGTGAGGGAATTGTATTCGCCGATCCTGGTCGCCGATCAAAAATCCTTTTTCGGGGCAACGACGCCAACGACCTTGATTTCGACGCGGCCGATTTCGGTGATGCCGAGGTTTTGCCGATAGATGTCGCCGATCTCCTGTTCGAGATAACCCTGGATGGCGTCGAGCCTGGCATTGGGGCGCACCTTCAGGCGGAGGGCGGTGTCGAACTTGTCGCCTTTGCGGGAGACTTCCGCGCGCGCTCCGGCCACGCCGTTGAGCTGCAGGCAGCAGGCTTCGAGCAGGCGGTGCAGGGCATGCTTCGAGATTTCGAGCTTGCCGGTCTCCTTGTCCGAAAGGACGAGCGTGCGCTGGCGGAGCAGCAGCGCGAGGAGGAGCAGCAATACGCTGGCCGAGAGGAGCAGCACGGGGAGAGGGAGGTTGAGGGCGAAACTTTCGAGAGAGGACAACATGGCAGAGGGATGGGGGGGGGGGGGGGGGGGGGCAGGGGGGGGGGGAACGT
>JAISAX010000741.1 GCA_031266495.1 Opitutaceae bacterium | reverse complement strand
AAGGCCCGCGAGCGACCTGACACAACGGGAGAAACGCCAATACACTCCGCCAGGCGCGGGCGTCGCAAGCGACGCCCCTACATCCGGCCCGCGTAACTTCAGTGAGAGACTTACAGTTGGTTACCGTGAATGACACGAAGGTGAGCAGGGAGGCGGCGCTGCGCGCCGTCCACGGGCTGGAAGCCCGTGCCACGTCGTCCCGCGTAACTTCAGGGTGTAACCGGAAGTGATGTCACGATGGAGGGAAGTAACGGAGACGGAAGATTACACAGAGCGGCGCAGCCGCAACCAAGGGATTCAGGGAGAGGATAGTTTTACAGATTTTTTCCACCATAAATCCGGGAGAGCGGGATCGGATTAGCGAAGATTAGCCTGCCCTCCGAAGCCCGCAGGGCGAAGGTGGGCGAGGATTAGCGGTTCCTTACGGGTTGAGGGTACTGAACCACGGGACCTGCATGATGGAGACCGCTAATCTTCGCTAATGTTTCGCCCCTTGCCTCTCCGTCATTCCCTCCCCTGAACCGGCGACGCTTCGCGTCGTCGCAGCGGCAGGAATGCCGCCGCTCCCGCTCTCGCCTGCGTAACATCTGTTACGTCATCCATCGTGGCATTCCATCGTGACATCACTTCCGGTTGCACCCAACTTCCGTTGTTCCCTGTGTCGGTGGCACCGGTGTCGGCGGCATCGGATTTCAGGCCGCCAACGGCATCCGCGCGTCGCATCCTCTCACCGCCGCTTGCGGCGCGTAGTGCCGCCAGCCTGCCAGAAGCCTCCAATCATGACGATCTTTGGGTGCTTCGGGATGCCGCGTTCGTGCTGGCGCACGCCGCTCACCACGAGGTCGAGCGCCGCCGCGCCGATTTCCACCGAATTCTGATTCATGCCGCTGACATTGTCGCCAACGGCCACCGTGAGATCGATGCTCGCATAACCCACCTCGTCCGGCACCCGGGCGCCGCAACGCCCGATCCAATCTGTCACCGGACGGTCGATACCGAGAACGGCATCCGGATGGTATTCGCGAAACCAGGCGGCGAACGTCCCGAAATCCCAGCGCGGCGTGATCAGCGGAGGCACGGGTTTCGCTCCCTTGTCCGCCAGCAGATGCTGCGCACACAAAAAACCCGCCCGCCAATGGTGCCCGGTGCGCGCGTCGTGGTGCGACGGCAATGCCAGCCCGATCCGCCGATAACCCAGCGCATGCAACTGGTGGAACGCCTCCTGCACCACCTGCGCGTGGTGCGAGGAACTCCGGTGGATCTGCGGTTTCGCCACGGAAAACGCGATCGTGGCCACCGAGAATTTTTCCCAGTCCAGTTGCAGACTGAACTCTCCCGGCTCGGAAAGTAGTGGAAAAATCAACACGCCTTCGATGCCACGCGTCCAGAGGATCTGGCTCAGGCGTTTTTCGCTCATGTCCTTCCGGTTGAGGCTGAATCCGGCCAGCAAGTAGCCGAGTTGCTCCGCCCGCCGCTTGGCTCCGTCGAAATAATCGCGATATGTGGGGAATTGTTCCCACGTGGGATCGGTTACAACTGCCAGGGTGGATTCGCTGCGCGTGCGCGTGACGGTGTGCAACCGGGCCATCAGCGCCGACATCTCCGGGTCCGGCCGGTAACCCAGTTTCTGCGCGATGCCCGCGATGCGTTTGCGCGTCTGCGGGGGGATCGTAGGGTGACCGCGCAACGCCAGCGACACCGTCATGCGCGTGACCCCCGCCTTCTCCGCGATCACTCGCAGAGGGACCGATTTTGCCGTCGCGGTTTTCGCGGGATCACCGGCGATGGCGGCGGTGGCGGCGGGGGGGGAGGGGGGATGTGACATGGACTTTACGTAAAGAAATCAGCCGCTGGCATTCAATCTGTTTCTTCGGTTCGGTGTCTGCCGTCGCCTCTCTCTCCACCCGCAACGCAACCGGACATTTCCCGAATTTTCCCCCGTCATGCACCACTCCGCCTTAACCAGAAGCCGTTTCGCAGGAGGTTTCACGTTGGTCGAACTCCTCGTGGTCATTGCCATCATCGGCATCCTTGCCGGCATCATCATTCCCGTGGCCGGCCGGGTCCGCGAATCCGCCCGCGCCGTCGCCTGTGTGTCCGTCCTCCGTCAGTACGGCGTGGCGTTCAACATGTTCGCGGTGGACAACAAGGACTGTTTCCCCACCGGCAGCAGTAGTCCCGCATGGCATCAGCAGCTCAACGGCTACATGTCTGCCATCGAGGGCAAGCCCGGACGGATCATGTCTGCGCGGGCCGGCACCTGCCCGAGCCTGGCGGTACGCTTTTCCGAATACGCGGCGTATTTTTCCGGAACTACCAACGAGGAGGATCGTCGCGGTTATCAATACAATCGTTACCTCAACCGGGATACGACCAGCGGCGATCCGCCTGTCCCGGTGCCGGCGGTTCCGTTTTCGGCGATCCCGGCTCCCTCTCGCACGCTCATGCTCTGGGAATCGATGGGCGTCGGCACCGACAGCAAGAATATTTCCGGCTACCCGGGAGGATCGTATTATTATCCAAAATACCGGCATCGCGGAAAGATGAATTGCCTGATGGTGTCGGGGGCGGTGGTGACACGCCGCGGTAACCATGACGCCGACGAAACCAAAACCGACACGTCCATCGACTACGCCGCCGGCGGCATCAACTGGGCGAAGGAAGGCGAACCTTTTTTCTTCAAACCTTGATCATGACCTCCCTCTCCTCATCCCGGACAGCCCGTGCCGTTTTTGGCCTCGCCGTCGGCACTGTCATGCTGTCCTCCCTGCCAGCCTTCGCTTCCACGCCTTCTTCATCGTCCCCGGACGCCGCGCCTGCCGACCCGCTCGACAACGTATCTGCCTATACGTTACAGACAGGGGCCGATGGTCTTCCCCTGCCCGGTTATTTCCGCATGGGCATGAGGGGCGGCGGGATGGCGGGGCAGCCCAACCTCACCGTCCACGCCGGGTTCAACGTCTGGCAAGTACAGCCCGACAACAACAAGTTCACGCGTGGCGTACCCTTCCGCGACGCAGGCGAACCCGAACATGATCTCAACGCCCACCACGGCTATTTTTACTACACGCAGGCCCGCGCCGCACTCTCCCTCCGCCGCGGCTCCCCGCGTCCTCCCGGCCAGATCGGCCCCTATAACTTTCCTCCCTTCATCCAGGAAGACGGCACGGTCGCGCCCTCGAATTCCTCGCTCATCAATACCTTTACCGACAGCGCCCGGGCGTACTTCACGGACTACGCCAAGGCTCTCGCCACCTCTTCCTGGGGGCAGGCGTCCGTTGCCAGGCCGACTCTCTTCTGGGGTATGGACAACGAATGGGAAGGCCGCCTCAACTACGCTCCCGAAGCCCGGCAGGCTTACGTGACCTGGCTCAAGACCCGCTTCCGTGATCTCGACGATATCAACCGCACCTGGGGCACCCGCTTCCGCTCCTTCGGCGAGCTTCGCGATTCTTCCCTGCCGACGACGGCGGACTTTGCGGCCCGCCCTGCCGAATTCCTCGCCTGGCATACCTTCCAGGGCGAAGCCTTCACCTCGCTCCTCGCCGACATGGCGGACGCGCTGCACACAGCCGACCCGCATCATCGCCCTGTCGTTTACAAAAGCACGCAGCAGACCATCGAGTATCCTTTCGTCAAACGCATGAGACCCTTTGACCAGGTCCTCTTCGGTGAGCGCGCCCGCGCCTTCGGCGACGGCCAGATCGGTGTCAACATGTACGGGGCCGGCGACCGCCAGGCCTACGAGACCAGCTACATCTACAACATCATCCGTCCTCTCGACGATGCGCTCGATGCCGATGGCCGCCACGGCATCATGTGCCCCGAAATCAACAATCACGGCGGCCCCGGCCACCAGTGGGGAGCCACCTTCTGGCGCGTGCTTCCCAACGGACTCAAGGCCGCCAATTTCTTCACCACCGGCTACGAGGGCGCGAAGGGCGACTATGCCAGCTTCGGTCATTTCGCCCCCGACGGCACGCCGCGCGCCAAGATGTTCTACGCCGCCCGCTGGGCTCACATGGTCCACCGCACCGAGGCGTTCTGGACCGCGGCCCGTCCCGCGCCCGGCATGCCACGCATTGCCATGCTGCTTCCCCGGCGCGACGTTATTCTCTCCGAACGCACCGACCGTCGCGTCTCCAAATGGGCTTATCCCATGAATCATCGCGTCATGGTTTATGGCTGGCTTCGCGAACAGGGCTACTGGGTGGACGTCATTCCCGAAACCAAACTCGATGCTGCGTATCTGTCCTCAAATTACAATGCTCTCGTCCTCGTCGGGGCCGAGCACCTTGCCGGAAGCGAGGCCGCCGCCATTACCCGTTACGTTCGCGACGGCGGCATCCTCCTTGCCGACGAACGTCCCGGCCACTTCGACGAACTTCACCGGGAAAAGCGCCAGATCGAATCCATCCTCGGCGTGACTTTTGGCCGCTACGACAACACGCCGGCCTCCCGTTTCACCTTCGGGAAACGTCAGGCTCCGCTCACCGGCGTGCGTGCCACCGGTCGTCTTGAGTTTCGCACTACCGGCCCTGCAACAAAAGTCCTCCTCGCCACCGACGACGCCCGCCCGCTCGTCACCACCGGCGCCGCCGGGAAAGGCCGTGTCATCCATGTCGGCTTCATGATTGGCGACCTCCGCGAAGACGTGAATCTTCCCGTTGAAGTCTCCACTTTCAAGGCCAGCGGAGGCAACGAAACCGCCGACACCGGAGATGCCGGCACGCCGCAACCCGGCGGCGCCGTCAGCCGCTGGCTGGCCGGCCTCCTGAGCGACGCCGGAGTCGCACCCGCTTACACTGCACGCAGCATCACCGCAGCCGAAGTCGCCATCCTTCGTATCGAGCAACCCGTTACCGATTCGTTCGGCAACCTCGCCGTTGTCGCCACGGTGCGCGGCTCCGCCGATCCCGGGGAACGCATCCCCTCCGCCATGCTCGATCTTCCGCTTCCCGGCGGTCCCTGGACCCGCGCTCTCTGGGGATCCGCCGAAGATGCCGGCCTGAGCTTTGTCGAAATCAGGCCCATCTCCGGACGCGATGGCGGCGAACAACAAAACCTCCATCGCGTAAAACTCCCCGCCATCGAAACCGCCGGCGTATTGTATCTCCTCAAAAGTCATTCTCCGCTCATCGGTATCCAAAAGATAGATACTCCCGAACGGGCCATCGACGGCCACGCCGCCCGCGTGCGTCCCGGTGCCTCGTTCCAGGTCAAAACCCGGCTCGTGAATCCGACTTCCGCCGCCGCTCCCGCCGGGCGCCTCCGTCTCGCCGCCGTGCAAGGCTGGACCGTGACGCCTGCCGACGCCGCCACCGGCGAACTTGCTCCCGGACAGGCTGCGGACGTTACCTTTACCGTCACACCGCCCGCCGCCACCGCACTGAAACGCAACTGGCTTTACCCGCTCGTTGCCCGCTGGTCCACCAATGGCACAGATCAGTCCATTGCCGCCGCCAATGTGGAGGTTTTGTTCAATCAATGACCCTGGTGCGACGTATTCAGAACGGCGCGGGAGCGCCTGGGACCGCCGGCATCCTGCCGGCATTCGGTGTGGCACGGCCATCCTGGCCGTGGACGACGCTCCGCGTCGCTTCCGTGTTTTCGGAATCATGGGCTGGAAGCCCATGCCACGGTCTGCCGGCAGGATGCCGGCGGTCTCAGGCGCTCCCGCGCCACCCGCGCACATGTCTCCCGATTCCACACTTGTTTTTCCAAATGCACATACAGCGCTTCTCTATCATGAAATCTTACCTTTGCCCATTGCTCCTGGTGTTCTTCATTGCCACCTCCGCTACGGCAGCCACGAAAGTTCCGTCCTCTCCCCCCCTCCTCCGCGAACTCATCTACAAAACGGCCGGTGACGTACCGCTGCATCTCTACATTTGCGAACCTGCGGCCACGACGATCTCCACTAACACCGGCACCGCCCGCGCCCGGCCCGCGCTCCTTTTCATCCACGGCGGCGGCTGGGACCACGGACGCCCGCAGCGCAAAAACGTTACCCGGCTCACCCAAACGTTTGCCGACATGGGACTCGTCACCTTTGCGCTCCAGTATCGCCTCATTCCCGGCTGGAAGGACATGGCGAAACAAAGTGAAGCGGAGAAAAAAGCCTACGGGGGCACCGTCTCCGACAAGAACACCGTCTTCGACAGCGTGCGCGACGCGCGTTCCGCCATGCGCTACCTCCGCCGCCATGCTGCCGAACTCCGTATCGATCCCTCCCGCATTGCCGTGGCCGGCGGTTCCGCCGGCGGCCACCTCACCGCGGCCACCACGCTCTTCACCGGGCCCGACATCGATGAACCCGGCGAAGACACGTCCATCTCCTGCGCCGCCAGCGCGCTCATCTTTTTCAATCCCGTCATCGACACCTCGCGCGCCGGTTACGGAAACAAAAAAATCGGCGCCCGCTGGCAGGAACTCTCTCCCGTGGACCACGTTCGTCCCGGCCTCCCGCCCGCCATCCTCTTTCACGGCACCGCTGACCGCACCGCTCCCTTTGCCGGGGCGCAGAGGTTCCACGACGCCATGATTGCCGCCGGCAACCTTTGCGAATTTTATCCGCACGAAGGCGGTGACCACGGCTACATCAGCAAAGATCCGGCCCTCCTCAAAGAGGGCATGGCCCGGATCGAAGCCTTCCTCCGCCGCAACGGTATCCTTCCCGCATCCCCGTCCCCGGAGCAATGACACCTCTCCCTTTCACCTCGCTCCCGCTTCCCCGGATTCCCTCCGCCACGATCAGACTGCCTGAACACGGCGCGCAGGAGGGCGGCGCCGTTTCCTGCACATCGGCCTTTGCCGCCGCCATCGACACCCTTGCCGCGCAAGGCGGAGGCACCGTCGTCGTGCCGCCCGGACGCTGGCTGACCGGCCCGATTCGTCTTCGCAGTCACATGCGCCTCCATCTCAAATCCGGTGCCCTTGTTCTCTTCAGCCGCGATCATGCCGACTATCAGCCGCCGGTCCTTGCCCACCGCGCCGGATGCTGGGTCATGAACTTTCATCCGTTTCTCTATGCTCGCGACGCCGCGCACATTGCCGTCACCGGCGAAGGCACGTTCGACGGCCAGGGTGATGCCTGGTGGGAATGGAAGAAAAACGAAGACGGTGTCCGTCGCCTCATCGACATGGTGGCTCGTGGTGTGCCTGCCTGCGAACGCATCTTCGGCACCGTGGCCGACGCGGTCCGCCCCAACATGCTCGAATTCGTCAACTGCCGCGACGTCCTCCTGGAAAACGTCACCATCCGCGACAGCCCCGCCTACCTCGTCCATCCCGTCGGTTGTGAAAACGTGACGATCCGCGGCCTCACCGTTCTCGGCAACGGCCCCAACAACGACGGCATCGATCCCGAATACTGCAAAAACGTCCTCATCGAAGACTGCCTTGTCGATACCGGCGACGACTGCATCTGCCTCAAATCCGGACGCGACCAGGACGGCTGGGCCGAATCCCGGCCCACCGAAAATGTCGTTATTCGCCGGATACGCACGCGACGCGGTCACGGAGGCGTTGTCCTCGGCAGCGAACTTTCCGCCGGCATTCGCAATGTAGTTGTCGAAGACTGCGATTTCACCGGCACCGGGCGCGGCATTCGCATCAAGAGCGCTCCCGGACGTGGCGGATTTGTGGAGAACATCCATCTGCGCAACATCCGCATGGCCGACATCATCGACGAAGCCATCATTATCCACATGGATTACGGCAGCGTCGCCAAGGGCCAGATTGGCAGCGCGTTTCAATCCTCCACCCTGTCACCTACCCGGATGCGCAACATCCTTGTCGAGGACGTCACCTGCACCGGCGCAGGCAAGGCGCTCGACATCACCGGCGACGCCGCCCTCTCGCCCGAATCCATCACCCTGCGCAATCTCCGCCTCCACGCCATCCGGCCGGCCACGCTCACGCATGCCGCCGGTGTGACCCTGGAAAACGTGCAAATCACTCCGCCTCCGCCCGCCGCCACCCAACCATGAATTCCGCTGTGCGATCTCCCGTGTTTCCTTGTGTTTCCTTCCGTTTCCCCGGTTCCGCGTCCGTGTTTTTTTTGTCCGCTCTCGCCTGCCTTGCGGTTCCCAAACCCGCCGCGCTGTTTTCCGAACATGCCGTCCTCCAGCAAGGCAAACCCGTGCCCGTCTGGGGAACAGCCAGGCCGGGCGAGAAAATTCGTGTAAGCTGGGATGCCGTCTCCGCCAAAACCGTAACCGGCGATGACGGACGCTGGCGCGTGACGCTGCCCGCGTTGCCAGCCGGTCCGGCCACCGATCTCGTCATTGCAGGCGATACGACGATCACGATCCCCGACGTGATCACAGGCGACGTCTGGCTTTGCTCGGGCCAGAGCAACATGGTCTGGCATGTCAGCCAGGCCGAAGGGGGGCGCGACGACGCAAAGACGGCCGACTTCCCCGCGCTCCGGCATTTCAAGGTGAAGCGTGCAAAATCCTCCGCGCCCCTCACCGAACCCGAAGGGCAGTGGCAGGTCGCTTCCCCCAAAACCGTGCGCGGCTGGAGCGCCGTGGCGTTTTATTTCGGGCGCGCCCTGCACCGGCAACGCGGCGGCGCCCCCGTCGGCCTCATCAACACCGCCTGGAGCGGCACGGACATCGAAGCCTGGATCAGCGGCGACGCCCTCAATGCCTCGCCCGCCGGCCCCGCCGTCCGCGCCCGCTGGCAGGAACTCGCCGTCACCTGGCCGGCACGCACGGAAAACTACAAAACCACCCTTGCCGCCTGGGAAAAAGCCCACGCCGAAGCGGAGGCCGCCGGAACGCTCGATACGTTCAACCAGCGCCGGCCCCGCGCCCCCGTCGGTCCCGGCAGCAGTTCCGAACCTTCGGTGATTTTCAACGGCGAGATTCATCCGCTGATTCCGTACGCGCTTGCCGGTATGATCTGGTATCAGGGTGAAAACAATGCGTCACGGCCGGGCGAATACGCCGCGCTCCAGCGCAGCCTGATCCGCGACTGGCGCGCCCGCTGGGAATCGCCCTCGTTGCCCTTCCTTTTTGTACAACTTCCCAACTACGCCGCCTCGCGCAAACCGCTCGGCACCGGCTGGGCGGCCTTTCGCGATGAACAGGCCCGCGCGCTTTCCGAACCCGCCACCGGCATGGCCGTCGCCATCGACGTCGGTGAATCCCGCGCCGTGCATCCCGTCAAGAAACGCGAGGTCGGCGAACGCCTCGCCCTGCTCGCCCGCGCCATCGCCGGCGGCGAAAAAAATATTCCCGCCAGCCCGCGCCTGCTCGACGCCAAACCGGATACGAAAAACGCGACCATCCGGCTGACTTTCGACACGGGCGGTTCCCCGCTCGTCCTGTGCCCGGCTCCGTCCGCTGCCGTCGGTGCTTCGTCTCCCCTCCCCCCCCCTCCCGCCTTTCAGATCGCCGGAGCCGATGGCAACTTTCTCCCTGCCCAGGCTACACTGGAAAACGACAGCACCCTCGTCCTGAAAAACCCTTCCGTGACTGCGCCCCTCCACGCCCGTTACGCCTGGATCAACGATCCCGCGGCCACGCTTTTCAACCAGGCCGGCCTGCCCGCCGCGCCTTTCCGTACCGACAAGGGGGCCGCCCGCTGATCATACCCGGAGCGAATACGCCGGGCGGTATCGCGAGCACGGTTTTTCCATATCAACTTTACGTATAGTCACCGCCGGATGGCGAATGTCCCGGCAATCGGCTTCGATAGATTTCAAGCAGATCCGTTCGCGAGTCCGCATCGGCTGCTTTCCTCGAATCAAACGCATCATCAACCCGTAGGGGAAACATCACTACACTCATGAAAACGAAATCCCGTCCTGCCAGCCTCGGCGCCCTTGCCGCGCTTTTGTTACTGGTCACCATCATCGCCGCGCCGCTTCCGGCCCAGACCACGGTGCTGCTGAACGATACTTTCGCCGACGCTGCCTATGCCGCGCCCAGAGATACGAACGTCGTGCCGTACGCAGGCGACTGGAAGATAGCAGGGGGAGCAACCTTGACGGTCAACGATACGACCGGACTGCCTGGCCAGGCACTTGCCTTTACGGCGACTTCCGGTTCCTCCGACAGCAGTCGTATGGCTTATACTGCATTTGGCACCACAACCTTGGCTGCGGCCGGGGATTCGCTCTCCGTTTCATTTTCCCTCAAGGGCACCACTTGGGCCAGCAACAACAGCAACCGGGTAATTTTCGGCTTCTTCAACAACAACGATACGGCTGGTTATATCGGAGCCATTCGTGCCGATTTACGAACCGACCGGAATACACCCTACAGCCAGTTTGCCGGCCTGAACACCGGCCCGTCGTTTACTCTCGCCGATTATGGGAGCGCCGTCCTTGCCGCCGCTGTGGCCAGCGGCGACACCCAGTTTTATCTGAATGGTGCGGTTACCGAAGAAGGAACCACGGGAAATAGCGGCGATATCATGCAGTTTTCCTACTCCATTACCCGACAGGCAAACGGCGATCTCTTGCTGAGCCAGACCTTCACCAACACGGCCACATCCGCCTCTTACACATCGACCGCAACCGTCGTGGCCACCGATGTGCTGACCTATGAGTTCGATACGCTCGCCATTGGACATCTCAGGCGGGATGCCGTGTTTGCGATTGATGACGTGAGTGTCGCCTTTACGGCAGGCGCATCTGTTCCCGAGCCGGCCACGATGGCCTTGCTCCTCGGTCTCGGCGGCTTGTCTGGCGCGTTTTTCTGGCGTCGCGGGCGTCACTGATTTTCAACTACGCATTTGCCGGGCGGCGACCTCTCGCATGTCTGGGGGGGGGCGGCCCCCCCCCCCGCGCGCCCCCCCCGCCCCCGCCCGCCCCCCCCCCCACACCTCTCCAGAAACTTTTTGCCAGTGAGGTGAAACACATGGTTTGCCAGAACAGCACACACCCATACAGCATGAAGATACACATGGCCAGCAGCATTACAAGATACCCGATGAAGA
>JAISAX010000706.1 GCA_031266495.1 Opitutaceae bacterium | reverse complement strand
GCGGCGCGCCCGCCGGGCGCGGGCCGGGGGCGGCCGCCCGCCCGGGGGCGCCCCCCCCGCCCCCCCCAGAAAGGGAGAAATCAACGTGCCCGGATCACCGGGCCAGCAAGGTGCGTCCTTCCTGCCAGCGGCCGTCCACCAGGATGGTTTGGGGGAAGCCGGGAATGCCGCGCTCGCCGCGATGGATCAGCGAAACGAGAAAATTTGCCGCCGCCGCCCCGGTCACATGCGGCACTTCCCACATGCCGGTGATCTCGTCGAGATCATCGGGCAGATTGGGGCAGACCACGCTTGTGTCTTCCGGGACACGCCACCCGGCCTTTTGCAGATAATGAGCCAGCCAGTGTCCGCCAACGATGCTGTCGGGCCGGTATTTTCGCAGCCAGTCGCATAACGGGCCGAGGTCGGGCTGGTCGCCCATCAGAGGAGGAATCTGTCCGCTCCCGCCGACCCTCCCGCTCCTGCCGCTCCCGCCGGCACTGTCGGCGCCGGTTGTTTCCCGGAGTGCGAACCATGCGCCGAGAAACAGGTGTTCGTTGCGCAGCACCTCTTCCGTGCTGGCGACAAAACCGATGCGGCGATGTCCCGTTTCCCGTAGCCGCCGGATGCACTCGGCTGTGGCGCGAAAGTGCGCGGAGACCACTCCGTGCAGCCGCGGCGCTCCGAGGGTGCGCGCCATTTCCACCGCCGGAAAATCCGCCCACGGAAAATCCGTCAGGTCGGTTTGTGCGAATGGCTGGGGCGAAACGAGGATGCCCGCGATGCCGCGTGCCCGAAGAATGGATACCGTGTTGGCGAAACACGGTTTCCCTTCCCGCGCCAGGTCGAATTTTTCCAGCTGGAACCCGTGCCGGTCCGCCGCCTCCCTCGCGCCGTCGAAGAACTGCGCGTGATGCGGGACCATGTCCCATTTGTATCCATCCGTGCTGTTGATCAGCCAGGCGAGCGTTCCTCGATAGTGCGCGGGCCGCAGGCTGCTGCGGTAGGCGGCCAGCGATGCCAGCAGCGGGTCGGGCCGGTATCCGAGTTGTTGTGCGATTTTCCGGATACGCTCCCGTGTCTCCGCGCCGATGCCCGGATGATTCCTGAGGGCCATCGACACCGCCGGGATGCTCACTCCGGCTTTGCGGGCGACATCCGCCAATGTGACGCGCCGCCGTCGCTGGCCGTCGCCGCCCGAAGACGGATCCACCGCGCCTGCGCCAAGGCCAGGGCCTGCGTCTGCGCCGACGCCTGCGCCGGCGTCCTTTCCCGCCTGTTTCATGGGCTTTTTTGAGGGCATACTTTACTGTTTGAGTAACGCGACGATTGTCTGGCGAGCGCAAAATATCTTGATAACTGGCGTGCCATCTTTCCGCAAAGCCCGCCTCTCCGTCACATTGTTTCTGATACTGACCGCGCCCCTGTCCTTGCCTGGCGGCGCGGCGGAGCCGGACGCGGACGCCCCGCTCTTCACCGGAGAAAAACAGAAAGACCTTTTTGCCGCGCTCGATCTTTCAACACCCGCGCTGCATCCCGTGCGCGACGCGCTCGCCGCGGGCGACACTGCCGCCGCCCGCAGGCTGCTTGCCGGCTGGCTGCGCACCCGCAACCAGCCGCCGGCCAGCCTGAAAACATGGCGGTTCACGCCGGGCGCCGTGCCCGCCAGTGTCGTATCCGAAGAACATTACAACAGCGCCCGCGCCAACGCCGCCGCCGAAGGGCGTGTCACCGGCGGTTACGTGGCCATCGAAGCCGAATTCAAAAACAACCGGTTCGACTGGTTCCACAATGAAACCGGAGCAGCCCCCTCCCCCTCCCACCCTTCCGGCCCCTCCCGCCCCGAAGCGGTTCCCTACAGCCCCGAATGGCAGTGGCAGCTCAACCGCATGATGTTCTGGGATGACATGGCGGCGGCCTACCGCGCCACAAACGACGGGAAATATGCGCGTGCCTGGGTCGCGCAACTGCGCTCCTGGATCGCCCAATGTCCGCCGCCCGCCGGAGGAGGAGCCAACAGCACTCGCGGTTCCGCGTGGCGCACCATCGAGGCGGGGACGCGGATGCTCGGCTCGTGGCCCAACGCCTTCCACAGCTTCCTGCTCTCTCCCGCCGTCACCGACGACGACCTCCTCCTCTTCATGCACTCCTGCCTGGAGCACGCCCGTTACCTCGACCAATTCCCCACCGGCGGCAACTGGCTGACCATGGAAATGAACGGCCTTTACACCGCGGGCGTCGTTTTCCCCGAATTCAGGGACGCCGCGGCGTGGCGCGCCGGCGCCATCCGCCGCCTCCACAAGGAGCTTGCCATCCAGTTCCTGCCCGACGGCGCCCACTACGAACTCAGCCCCGGTTACCACACCGTCGCCCTTGGCAACATCATGGCCGTCCCGCGCCTCGCCCAAACCACCGGACGCCGCGACGAAATCCCTCCCGACTACATTGCCACCCTGGAACGCGCCCACGAATACTACTTCCGCATCGCCACCCCCGCCCGCCTCCTCCCCAAACTCAACGACTCCTGGCCCGAAAACATCCGCAACCACCTGCGCGCCGCTCTCGAATTTTTCCCGGAACGCAAGGACTTCCTCTGGTTCGCCACCGATGGACGCGAGGGTTTTCCCCCCTCCCCCCCCTCCCCTCCCTCTCCCCCCTCCTCTCCTTCCACCGGTTCCATCGCGTCACACGCTTTCGACTACGCCGGGTATTACGTGATGCGTTCCGGCTGGGAAACCGACGCCAACCACGCCGTCTTCGACGCCGGTCCCCTCGGCCACGGCGGGCACCCGGGCGGACACGCCCACCAGGACAAACTGAACCTTGTCCTCCATGCCTGGGGACGCGAACTCCTCTTCGACAGCGGCGGCGGCCCCTACGACGCCAGCAACTGGCGTACTTATGGCACGGATACCTTCTCGCACAACACCGTGCTCGTGGATGGCAAACCCCAACGACGGAAAAACCGCATCCTCACTACCTCCCCACACACCACCACCACCGCTGCCACCGCCGCCTTTCCCGTTCCCCTTGACGCCCGCTGGCAAAGCACTCCCGCCCGCGATTTCGCAGCCGGCTCCTACGACGACGGCTATGGCGACGAAAACACCCGCCCCGCCACCCACACCCGCCGCGTCCTCTTCCACAAGCCGGACATTTTTGTCGTCGCCGACACCCTCCTGCCGACCGACGGCGCCGCGCACGACTACCAGGCCCGCTGGCATCTCCTCACGACAAAAACCCGCCACGACACTGCCACCGGACAAGTCGTCACCACCGACGCGAACCTGCCCAACCTCGCCCTCATCCCCCTCGTCACCGACGGCCTCGCTGTCGCCGCCATCTCCGGGCAGACCGGACCGGAACTTCTCGGCCAGGATGTGCGCCGGGACGGCTACCCGTCCCACGCCCCCGCCACCACCGTCACGCACACCCGTCGCGGCACCGGTCCCCAAATTTTCCTGACCCTTCTGCTCCCGCTCCGCGCCACCGCCTCCCCCGGCGCATCCGGTCCGCTCGCCACAATCGCGCCCCTCGCCCGCTCCGGATTCCGCGTCATGCTCCCGGACGGACGCAAGATCGCCATCACTACGGACGGCCCCTCCGACCTTCCCGTCTCCGTATCCGGAACAGAATGATGAACCGGTCATGCCCCCCACCCCCCCCCCCCCCCGCTGACGCGGGGAAATCAAGAATGAAGAATGAAGAAAACGAACCCGCGCACACGAATCACGCATGACCTGCGCAACCCAACCCGACAGCCAAGCCGCCCATTCTTAACTCTTGATTCTGAATTCGTGTGCGGCCCCCCCCCCCCCCCCCCCCCCCCCCCCCCACCCCCCCACGCAACCACACGCAACCACCCCAACCACCCCCCCCCCCCC
>JAISAX010000699.1 GCA_031266495.1 Opitutaceae bacterium | reverse complement strand
CCCCCCGCCGGCCCCCCCCCCCCCCCCCCGCCCCCCCCCCCCCCCCCCCCCCCCCCCCCCCCCGCGCTACCGGTCGCAAGCGGGGTCGCCGACGGGTTTGTCGTCGTCGGTGCCGTCGTAGCCGGTTTGGGCGCGGTGAATGTCGCCGAGCATGATCTGGCTGGCGCGAGCGGTGCGCACATGACCGTCCACGTAGAGGGCGTTGACTTTGCCGGAGTGGGGCTTGGGGGCGGCGGTTTTGAGTTTTTGCGTGATGGAGGTATCGTCCAGCCACTGGGAGGTGGCGGTTTCGTCGTGCAGGTCGATTCCGTAGATGAGGCGGCTGGGGGTGGTGATGGCGTCGAGTTTTTTTTCGTCCATCCAGACGTTGTATCCGAAATCCCACTTCGGTGATTCCGAACAGCCCATTTTTTTCTGAATGAAGTCCTTGAGAGCGTTTATCCGGGGAGTGTTGAGGTTGGTTTTCCACCCGTGGTCGTAGCCCATGTAGGGGGCGAGATTGTAGGCGACCTGTTTGTAGAAGCTGTTGCTGTTTTTGTTGAAGGCGGTGATGGGAAGGGTGTCGCGGTGGTCGGCGGCGTAGGCGTGGAGGGCTGCGCCGGTTTGCCTCCAGTTGCTGGCGCATTTGGCGGTGCGGGCACTGGCGCGGACGCGTCCGGCCACGGGAATGGTAATGGCCGCAAGGATACCGATGATCGTGATGACCGTGAGCAGTTCGATCAGCGTGAAGGCCGCTGTCGGGAGCGCAGGGTTCGGGCCTGGTTTTGGCCGGGAGGCAACGGGGCCGGGTCGAAGCCTGGCGTTCCCGGTAATGGTGGGTTTGCAGTGTGACATCGTTTTTCGGGGCGGGGGGGGGGGAGGGGGAGGAGGCAGTCAGTCCGGAATTATGGTCCTTTTGCGGCGGCAGGCGACCACGCAGGCGAGAAGCGCCAGGGCGGCGATTGTCGCCCATGTGGCGGGTTCGGGAATGGCGGTGGTCGAGAGTCCGACTGCGGAGAGCGCGGCGTCGGCATTGAAGGGGGTGAGGTCCCACGAGAGGAAGGCGGTGGTGTCGGTAGCTGTTTTGGCGATACCGAGGTTGTAGCCGTCGGTTCCGGCGAGAGCGGTGGCGGCGTGGCCGTTATCGGTAAACCATGCGGCGAGGTCGTCGATGGTTTTGCCGGTGCCGGCATTGGCTGTCAGCAGAAGGGTAATTTCCTGTCCGGCTGTGAGGTTCCGGATTTCAACGTAGCCGCTGGTCGTAGCGGCGAAGGTGGTGCCGAGGGGGGTATCGATGGTGGCGGTGGATACGTCGAGGTTGGCGCCTTTTTGGGCAGCGGCAGCGAGGGACAGGGTGAGTCCGCCGGTGGTGGTGGCGGTTTCCCAAAGCGCGGAATCGGGGCCGGTGGCGAATGAGCCGGAGAGCGTGCCGCCAACGTCAATCAGAGTGAAGGTGTTGGTCTTGATGAAGGCGAGGCCTCCCTTGAGGCCGGCAGTCAGCGTGCCGGCGAGTGTCGCGTTGCCGGTGACGTTGATTCTGGATACGCCGCCGTCGTCGAGGGTGAAGGCGAGGGTGGAGGTGTTGCGGGTGTTGTGGTTGAGGGTGAGGTTGCCGCCGATGTTGATGGTGGCTTTGGAGCCGGTGATTTGCGTGGTGGCGTCGATGAGGCCAACTCCGTTGGTGGTCGTGACGCCGTGGGCAAGGTCTCCGTTTACGGTGAGGGTGCCGCCGCTGATGGCATAGGTCGCGTTGTTGGCGGAGGTGCCTGTGCCGCCTGTTGAACGTCCGGCACCAACTGCGAGGCCGCCGAGCGTCACCGTGCCGCCTGTTTGCGTGAATCGGGATGTGGATGAGCCTGAGGTGTTGGCGCTCATCATGAGTCCGTTCGCATTGGCTATGATGAGCGAGCCGCCACTGATGGTGTAGGTCGCCGTGCCGCCTGTGCGTGTGCCGCCCGAACTCATGCCGCCCAGATCCAGATTGTTGTTGGCGTTGAGCGTCACGGTTCCTCCGGTCTGCGTGATTGTCGCGTTCGCGCCCGTGCCTGTGCCGATGCGTGATGTCGCGGCTCCGCCTATCGAGAGCGTCGTCCCGTCGGCGATCGTGAGGTCGGCTGTCGCACTGGTATCCGTACCCAAATACAGGTAGCGGACTGTCGCTGGTGTATCGAGTAATACACTTCCGGTGTTGATATGGGTGTTCTGGTTCGGTGTGGGCAGGCCGTTGTCCCAGTTATCCGCGTTCTCCCACTTGTTGCTTTCGGAGCCGTCCCATCTGGTAGTCGTGGTCTGGGCGTGAAGGGAGGCGGCGGGAGCGAAGAGAGCGGGGAGGGCGAGCCAGACGAGCAGGCGGCGGAGCGGGGAGGTGCGGGAGGTGGTTTTGCGGGTTTTCATGGTTGGAGAGGCGGGCAGGATTGATGATCAGGGCAAAAGCAATGGATTCATGCCGGGGTTTCACGAGGCCCAACGCATACCGGTTCGGGCCAAGGCATACCCGATCCGGTATGGGACGGCGGACGAGACAGATGCCGGAGGACAGAAGACCGACTGCGGCCCCCACCGGGCGCTGGTTTTCCGGCCTCGGGTTTTCTGCCCTCCGAACTGCGGGCGAGACGCCCGCGCCACGCGGAGAGGCAACGCTCACGGGCAAGGATGCCCATGCCACCTCGGAATCATGGGCAGGATGCCCATGCCACGTTGCTCAACGCAGGGCGTTTTCGCGGTATTTTTCGGGGGAGAGGCCGGTGAGTTGCTTGAAGCGGCGCGAAAACGAAAAGGGGGTCGCGAAGCCGCAGGTGAAGGCGAGGGCTTTTATGGATACGTCGGAGGCGATCAGCCGGTGGCAGGCTTGCTCGATGAGATGACGCGAGCGGAAGGCATTCGGCGTGACGCCGCAGAGGCGTTTGAATTTTTTCCGGTAGGCTTGTTCGCCGAGTTCGAGGGCGCGGCCTTCGGCGGCAAGGTCGAGCGGTGTATCCGGAGCAAGGGCGAGGAGCCGGGAGCGGGCTTCGTCAATCCAGCGGAGATCGGATCGGGTGTGCGGTTCCTGCCAGGTGTCGCATATCTCGGCCAGCAGGTCGGTGAGGCGTCCGGCGTCGCGCAATGTGAAGTCTTTCCCGGAGGGGCGGGCCGCAAGGGGCAGCACCACGTCGTGGAATCGCTTCAGCCAGTAGTCCACGGGGGGGGGGAGGCGACGCACCGGGATGGCGGGGTCGAGCAGGCCGGCCCCTGTCCATGCATCAAAGATGATGCCGGAAAATTCGACGTTGATTTCGTCCCATCGTTCGCCTTCCGGGGGGCCGTAGGCGTGGGGGATGCCGGGGAAAACGCAGATCATGTCGCCTGCAGCAACGGGCTGTGCCTCGCGATGACGGTCATCGCGAAAGATTCCCCGGCCTTTGGTCACGTAGATGAGCGAATAACGCGAAAATGTATCCAGTTGCCCTGCTTTCAGCTCACGTTGATGCGCCCAGCTTTCGTGAATTTGCGTGCTGCGGGTGATGGCCCCGACGGGCGATGGGTTGAGCGATTGGGCAATGAGCCAGTAGTCGCGAGTCTGGCCGGGAAGGAAGCCGGTCTGGTGAATGTATTTGCCACCGTGGATACGACTGAGGGTTTTGAGGGGGTTGTGGTTTGGCGAAAGCATGACGCGCGGATTGTGGCACGATTTCGCGCGGCGTCCGCAACGCAAATCTTGCCGGTGTCATGGCGTCACGGTTGCCACAGCTCCGCCGCCACCTCCGCCAGCGCGGCGGCGAGGGTCTGCCAGTCGGCTTCCGTAGTCTCCCATCCACTACTGATCCGGAGGGAACGGCGGGCTTCGTCGGGCGTCAGCCCGAGCGCGGTGAGGACGTGCGAGGGGCCCGTCTTGCCGGTCGCGCAGGCGGAGCCGGTGGAAACCTGCACGTCGCGTTTGTCGAGGCGCGTCACCCAGCGGGTGTTTTCGCCGAAAGGCAGGAGCAACAAAATGGTGTTCCAGAGACGGTCGGCCCCGGCGGCGATGATGCGGGCGCCGGGCACGGCGGCGAGCAGGGCGCGTTCGGCCGTGTCGCGTAGGCGCAACCGGTCGCTTTCGAGAAACACTTTTTGCTGCTCGGCGTCGGCCAGCGCGGCCACCAGCGCGGCAATGGAGGGGAGGTCTTCGGTGCCGCCGCGGTGATCGTGTTCCTGCGAGCCGCCGGGCTGGAGGCGGAAACCGGGATCGTCGGCCGGGAGCTTGATGAAACCGGTGCCCTTCGGTCCGCCGAACTTGTGGGCGGTGGCGATGAGCGTGGCGCCCGTTTCCGCTTCGCCGAATCCGCCACCCGGGAGTTTGCCGAGCCATTGGGTAACGTCGCACACGAACGGCACGCCGCCCCCCCCCCCCCCGCCCGGGGGGCGGGGGGGGGGGCGGGGGGGGGGGGGGGGGGTGCGCCCCCGGCGGGGGGGGCCCGGGGACGGGGTGGGGGGCCGGGCCACCCCCCCCCCCC
>JAISAX010000228.1 GCA_031266495.1 Opitutaceae bacterium | reverse complement strand
TGCGCAGGTAACTGGCGTGCCGCTTTGCAGCAGTTCGCTGCCACGCAGTTGCAGCTTCACGTTGCGATAATACACCTCGTGCTGCCAGCGCTGCGCATACAACTGCGCCAGTTCCAATGCGCTGCCCTGCTCAAGCCCCAGGGTGGTCCACAATCGTAGTTCTTCGGTTTCGCGTCCCGGACGGCTCACCCGCACCCGAATCTGCCTGATCCGGAACCGACGCTTGATGCCATGCACATTGCCCGGTGTGCGCTCGATTACCTCCATGACCTCGCTGCCATCCTTCAGAGGCCTGACCACCTTGCCTTTCAGGTTCTTGCGTACTCGCGGGATGAGGCCCCGATGTTCATCAACGACAGCGGGCGCACGTGAAGTGCGCCCCTACCGGCGCTTCCTCCGGGTTCCGGTGCCTTTCGCTGCGTTGACCCGACTTTGGGTTACACCCGAACCTTTGGATTACACCCGGACGGCAGCCCCTGCCCACATTCGCAATCTCCTTGAGGAAACGGCCCCCTGCGATTTGGCTGGCTGCGTCTCTCGCGCTCTCTCTCGCGCTCTCTCTATCGTATCGGCACGTTTCCCTCGACATGGATTTTTTCGACGCCCAGGCCCGCGCCCGCTCCCGTTCGCTGCTGATTGTCGCCCTCGCAGTCGCCGCGCTCGCGATCATCGTCGCCCTCGTCTATGCTGCGGGGTTCGGGCTCTGGCACCTGGCCGACCGCGACCGGATGTTTTCCCTGCTCACCAGCCCCTTCGGCAAACCGACCAGCGGCTGGTGGCATCCCCGGATATTTTTCATCACCACGGGTTTTGTCACGCTCGTTGTCGGAGGCGGCACCATCGTACGGCTACGGGAACTACGCGGAGGCGGCAATGTCATCGCGCACTCCCTGCGCGCCCGGCTCGTGCGTTACGACTCCACAGACTTCCCCGAACGGCAGCTCGTCAATATCGTCGAGGAACTCTCCATCGCCTCCGGCGTGCGCATCCCCGAAATTTTCATTCTCGAGGAAGAGGAGGGCATCAACTCGTTCTGCGCCGGCCATACGGCCGACACCGCCGTCGTCATCGTCACGCGAGGCGCGGCGGATATCCTCACGCGCGACGAGTTGCAGGCGATTCTCGCCCACGAATTCAGCCACATTCTCAACGGGGACATGCGCATCAACACCTTCCTGGTCGGCGTGCTTCACGGGTTTCTCGTCTTTACGATCCAGGGCCATACCCTCCTCTACCTGCGCAATCCTCTTCTCGTGTTCACCGGGCTCTCGTTCATTGCGATCGGCAGCCTGGGTCGCCTGCTCGGCTCCGCCATCCAGGCCATGCTCTGCCGCCAGCGCGAATGGCTGGCCGACGCCCACGCCGTCCAGTTCACGCGCAATCCGGGGGCGGTCGTCAGCGCGCTCATGAAAATCGGCGGCTATCCGTTCGGCTCCCTCGTGCCTCGTCCCCATGCGATCGAATCCGCCCACATGTTTTTCGCCAACCCGCTCGCCACCCGCTGGTTTTTCCGTTCACATCCGTCGCTCGTCCGCCGTATCCGCGCGATCGAGCCGCGTTTCGACGGCTATTTCCCGCACCTGAAACCCGCCGGCATCATCCCGCTTCTCCCTGGAGCCACCTGGCGGGAAACCGTGCAACACCGCCAGCGCGTGATCCGCGCCCGCGAACTCACCACGGCCTGCTCTCTGACAAGCGACGCAACCGTTGCAGCAGCAGCAGCCGCCGCCGCCGCACCGAAGGTAACCGCCGCAGCCGCAGACGCCGCAGCCGCGGCAACCAACGCAAACGGCCCAGACGCCTTCCGCGAGGCCGGCGCCGGAGAACTGCTCTTCGCCACCGCGCTCATCGGCTCGATTCCGCTACCGTTGCGCGAGGCCGCCCGCGACGCCGCCCTCGCGCCGGTAGTGTTTTTCGGACTACTGCTCCATGCCGACTCCCCGGACGTCGCCGCTGCCGCCGCGAGACAGTCACACTTGCCCGAATCCGCCCTTTCGCCCGCCCTGCGGGAATACCTCGGGCAGCTCCACCCGCAACTCGCCGCCTTGTCAGCCAACGCGCATCTCGCGCTGGCGGATCTCGCGCTTCCGGCCCTCCGCACGCTCGCGCCGGAACAGGCCACCGCGTTTCTCCGGACGGTGGACGCGCTCGTCATAGCCGATTTCCGCATCAGTCTGCACGAGTTTGCGCTGCGCCACATGGTACGCCGCCATCTGCTCCCGTCTGCGCGGCCGGCCCGCCGCCACCTTCACCTCGGCTCGCTGACCCACGCCATCAGCACGGTTCTGGGCGCCCTCGCCCATGCCGGTCATCCCCGGTCCCGCGAAGACGCCGTCCGGGCTTTTCGCGCCGGTGTCGCCACGCTGCCGACGTTTGCCCGTGAAAAGCTGCTGTTCCCGACTCCGGAAGCGCTGCCACCGGCAGTCCTCATGGAAGCGTTGCGCCAACTCGACGCCGCGATTCCCCGACTGAAAAAAACCGCCCTCGCCGCCTGTACCCGCACCATCGGATACGATGGTGAACTCACCTCTGGCGAGGCCGGGCTGCTGCGCATCATCACCGTGGCGCTCGACTGTCCCGCGCCCCTCCCGGATGCTTTTTCGTGACTGATGTTACGCAGACCCGTTTTTGATCGGGTGGCCTTGCCGGGATTGCGCCCGACACCAAGGGCGCACTTCACGTGCGCACGGCCCAGTGCGCCTCTACAAAAGTAATGGTTTTTCGACGTTTTAGATGATGGCGGCGTACAGGACGCCATTCAGGAAAAAGGGCTCGGCCGTGACGTACTCCGCCTCCGTCGGCTGGTACAGATCGTCGATCTTCGGGCGCAGACCCAATTTCCAGCCATCCGGACCC
>JAISAX010000673.1 GCA_031266495.1 Opitutaceae bacterium | reverse complement strand
CCCCCCCCCGATTAGGTATCGGGGGTTGGTGTAGCGGGGGGGGGGGGGGGGGGGGGGGTGGGGGCGTTTCCGGGGGGTTTGTGGGGGGGGGGGGTTTGCCGAGGTGTTTTTCGAGGAAGGTCAGGACGGTGGGGCGGAGGTCCATTTGCGCGGGCTGGAGGTGGAAGGTGTGCGGCGCTCCGTCGATTTCGACATACCAGTATTCCACTCCGAGGTTGCGGAGGTGTTCGGCGAGGAGGCGGGAGCGTTCGACGGGGATGGTTTTGTCGGCGCTGCCGTGGGCGATGAGCACGGGCGGGGTGTTTTTGTCGATCCAGGTGACGGGGGAGGCGGCCTGTTCGTTGGCGGCGGTCTCTTCGGGCGTGGCTCCGGCAAAGGGGGAAACGTGGCGTCCACGGATGTCGTAGTCGCCGTAAAAATCGATGATGGCCGAGACGGCGTTGGTCTGGTCGGTGTAGAGGCCGTGGCGGTTGAATTCTTCGTGGCGAGCGGTGGCGCCGACGAGCAGGGCAAGGTGTCCGCCGGCGGAACCTCCCATGACGGCGATGTGCGCGGCGTCGATGTTGTAGCGGGCGGCGTTGGCGCGGATGAAGCGCAGGGCGGTTTTGCAGTCGTAGAGGTTTTGCGGCCAGGCGAGGCGGGTGAGTTTCCGTTTGCCTGTCACCGGATCTTTTTCCCAGGTGTTGAGAAGATAGTTGATGGAGAAGACGGCGTATCCGTGGGCGGTGAGGGTGGCGCCGATGTTTTTTTCGCGGGCAGCGGCCTTGTCGCCGCCGCTCCAGCCGCCGCCGTGGATGAGGAGCACGGCGGGATGCGGACCGGGAAAGGCGGCGGCGTCGGGAAGCCAGGCGTCGAGTTTTTTGGAGCGACCGGGGCCGAGGTAGGAAACGTCGCTTTCAATGCGGGGAGCGGCAGCAGCAGCAGCAGCAGCAGTGGCAGTGGCAGTGGCGGTAGCGAGGGTGAGGTTGATGTTGAGCATGGCAAGGGTCATGAAGAGGTGTGTGAGGCGCATGGGCGGAGGATGGAACTGTGTGGGTCGGCGGGACGGTGAGACGGTGGAACGGTGAGACGGTGAGACGGCGGGACAGTGGGTGTTGTGAGGCTGGAGAGGACTCAGCGGACGGCAGGAACGGGTTGCCCAAGGTGTTTGGCGAGGAAGGCGAGGACGGTGGGACGGAGGTCCATTTGTTTGGGCTGGAGGTGGAAGGAGTGCGGGGCGCCGGCGATCTCGACATACCAGTAATCGACGCCGAGCCGGCGGAGGTGTTCGGCGAGGAGACGGGAGCTTTCGACGGGGGTGGTTTTGTCGGCGCTGCCGTGGGTGATGACGACCGGGGGGGTGTGCTTGTCGATCCAGGTGATGGCGGATGCCTCGGCTTGCTTCGCGGCAAGCTCTTCGGTAGGCAGGCCGCCGTCGGCGAAGTGATGGGTGCCGCGGATGTCGTAGTTGCCGTAAAAACTGAGGATGCAGGCGATGGCGTTGGACTGCTCCGTGTAAAGGCCGTGACGGTTGAACTCGTCGTGGCGGACGGTGGCGCCGAGAAGCTGGGCGAGGCGCGCGCCGCCGGAGCCGCCCATGACGGCGATGCGGGCGGGGTCGATGCCGAAGCGGGCGGACTCGGCACGCAGGTAACGGATGGCCGTTTTGCAGTCGTAGAGGTTTTGCGGCCAGGCGAAGCGGGTGGTGCGGATTTGACCGGTGACGGGGTCTTTTTCGCGGGTGTTGAGGAGGTAGTTGACAGAGAAAACGGCGTAGCCTGCGGCGGAGAGGTTTTGTCCGATGTTGCGTTCGCGGTCATTGGCCTTGTCGCCGCCTTGCCAGCCGCCGCCGTGGATGAAGAGGACGGACGGGTGGGGGCCGGACCAGACGGCGGGGTCGGGCAACCAGGCGTCGAGTTTTTCGGCGCGGTCAGTGCCGAGGTAGGCAATGTCGCTTTCGGTGCGAGGAGCGGCGGTGACGGAAAGCGTGGAGATGGCAAGAGCGGCAAGGAGGAGAAGCAGTCGTTTCATGATGGTGAGTGGAAGGAAAACGTTTTTTGGCGATGACGAAAATCGGGTTCCTCTGAAATCAATGGCATGACGGAAGTCCTGCCTGGGAGTGGCTTGCCCATTCGAAGTGTTTTTCGGATGAGCGTGGCCGTCGGCCGTGTCCGGCGGGTCAGGATTCGCTCATGACGCTGGCGCGTTCGGGGGTGAGCGCGGTGAGGGGGCATTCGCCGCGGGCGTAGCGTTCCAGTTCGTCCGCCAGGAATTGCCAGCGTTGCTCGAACTCGCGCGGAGCGTTGGCACGATGGGGAGCAAGGAGGACGCGGTCGTTGCGGCGGAGCGGGCTGTCGGTTTCGAGCGGCTCTTCCTCGAAGACGTCGAGGGCGAGGTGGATGTTTTTCTTTTCAACTACGTCAATCATGTCGGCCTGACGCACCATCTTGCCGCGCGCGATGTTGATGAAGAGGGCTTCGTCGGCCATCGCCTCAAAATGTTCGCGGCGGATCAGGTGGTGGGTGTCCGGGTTGTGACCGCCGGCAAGGATGATGACTTCGCACTCGGCAAACACCGATGCGAGCGTCGGGGCTTTGCGGAAACCTTGTTCGCGGAGCGTCGCTTCGGTGGAGTGTCCGGAGTGGATGGTGATGTGAGGGGTGAAGTGCCGGAAGAGTTGCGCGATGCCTTTGCCGATCCACCCGAAGCCGATGACGCCAACCTTGCGGTTGTGGAGGATGCGGGTGCGGCCGAATTTCGCGCGGGGCCAGGCTTCGCCGCTCCGCATGTAGTGGTGGTAGTCCGCGATCCGGGTGAGCGAGGCGAGGGCGAGGCCGAGGGTGTACTCCGCCATGGGACGGACACGGGTGGGGCCGGTGTGGATGACACAGAGGTTTTTTTCGAGGGCATGGAGTTCGTCGATGTTTTGCCTCACGCCGCCGTAGGTGCTGCCAATGAGGCGCAGGCCGGGGAGGGCGTCGATCACTTCGCGGGTGATGAGGCGCTGCGCGGTGAAGGGCACGATGAGCGCTTCGGCTTGCGCGTGGATGGCGGCGGCAAGGAGTTTTTCGGGCGTGTCGGCGGCGGGCACCTCGACGGGGGTGGTGATTTTACGGATACGTGCGCGGGCGTCCGGGTCTTCGATTGCGCAGGCAAAGAGGGTCTTGTTCATGATCATGGTTGAGAATGGTTTTTCGTCTTACTCTTGGCAGTCGATGAGGATTTTCATCGCGTCGGGGGTGCTGCCGAGATTGTCGAACGCGGCCTGGATATTCGTGAGCGGCTCCACGCGGGTGATGAGTTTTTCGAGCGGGAGTTCGCGGCTGGCAATGAGGGCGAGGGCCTTCTCGTAGTCCTCGCGCTCGTACACGCGGGCGCCGGTGAGTTTCAGTTCTTTCCAGAAAAACTGGTGAAGGTTGATCTCGACCGGTTTCGGGTAGATCGCCACGACGACGATGCGGCCGCGGATGGCGAGCAGGTCGGTCATGGTGGCGGCGGCGGATTTCGCTCCGGAAACCTCGAAGACGATGTCGGCGCCGGCATCGCCGCTCTTCTGGCGGCAAAGCGCGGGGAGATCGGTGGCGAGCGGACTGTGCGCCTCGAAGCCGAGCGAGCGGGCGAAGGCGAGCCGGAGTTCGTTGACTTCGCTGATGATGACCTGCGCGCCGGCGGCGCGGGCGACGAGCGCGACGAGGATGCCGATGGGGCCGCCGCCGATGACGACGGCGAGTTCGCCGGGTTTGACGCCGCCGAGGCGCACGTCGTGGCAGGCGACGGCGAGGGGTTCGGCCAGCGCGGCGAGCTTGAGGTCGGTCGCGGGCGGGGCCTTGTGGACGGCGAAGGCGGGGACGTTCCAGTACGTCTGGAAGCCACCGGGGGAGTCGATACCGATGAATTTCAGGTTGCGGCAGATGTGGCTGTTGCCGCGATCGGCGGGCGTTTCGGCGCGGTTGTCGAGCGGGCGGACAACAACAGGGTCGCCGACAGTGAAGCCGGTGACGCCGGGGCCGACTTCGGCGATGGTGCCGGACATCTCGTGGCCGATGATTTGAGGTATTTTGACGCGCTGGTCCATGTGTCCGTGGTAAATATGGACGTCGGTGCCGCAGATGCCGACGTAAGCGACCTTGAGGCGGACTTCTCCGGGGGCAGGCGGGCTGGCGGGGGCGTCGGCGACGCGGAATGTTTTGTTACCTTCGTAGTAGGCGGCTTTCATGATACGGGATGTGGATGCGGAATGAATGGACGGGGAGGACACGGGAAGGGCTGGCTGTCAACCAATGCCTGTATGTGATTAAAACAAATCCCTGCCGCCATGTCTTTAGCGCGGATTGACGGGATTTTCATTTTTTTGATCCACCGCCCTCACCGGCGGAAGAGAAACAACCCGGCTCGCACCGAGGAAACGCGCCAGTTCCTTCACCGCGCCGCCGGCGGCATGGCCCCGGCGTATGGAACGGCCCATGACAAGGAGCCGTCCGGCGGACCGGTCGGCTTTCGGGTCCACGTGGCCGACAAAGTCGTGGCCGGACAGGACGGGAAGCGCGTAATACCCGCGCACACGCCTGGGCGCCGGCGTGTAAACCTCCCAGGTGTAGTTGAAATTCCACAACCGGGTCGTGAGACGGCGGTCATAAATCAGCGGGTCGAGCGGCGCGAGCAGCCGGACGGAAGCGGCGGCCGGCTCCGGGGCCGCGGCGATGGTTGCGGGCGGCGGGAGGGAAAGCGCATCGGCATCCTCGCGGAGGCAGTGAAGGCGAAGGCCGTTTTCGACCGCGACCGCCTGCACACGGTCCTCGACCAGCGGCAGCTCCGTCTTTTTGAGGAGCACGAGCCGGTGCTGGCGCAGGCGGGCGAGGACGAGCCAGCGGGTCGTTTCCTCCGGTTCGGGACGGGGCCGCGCGAGCGTGGCGGTGGGCAGCACGCGCTCCGGCAGCGCATAATAACGCCGCTGGGCACGACGGGCGGCGATGAGCACACGACCGTGAAAAAAGAGTTTCTGGAGGGTGGATTTGGCGAGGGTGCTGGCTCCCCACCCGCGTGTGGCGCGGCGACCGTCGTGCAAGTCTTCGGAGGAAAGCGGCCCGCGGGATGCGAGTTCCTCCAGCAGCCGGGGAGCAAATTCCTTTTCGCGGGGTGTGAGCCGGCCGGACCATGCGCCGGACTGGCGGGCGCGGGCCTCCATGGTCCCGAGCAGGTGCGGCCAGGCGTCTTGCGGGAACGCCACAAGGATGTGGCTGGAGGGCAGATGATGTTCGAATGCCGTGCGCGCGGTCGCGGATTGCGGATCGCCTTCCTCGCCGTGCAAGTGGCGCATCAGGTCACCTTCCCGATAGCCGGCCACGCGATTGCGCAGGATGAGATCGTGCATGCGTCCGCAGACGTTGATGGGATCGATCTGGATGTAACCGTGATGCGCGAGAGCGGTGGCGACATCGGCCACCGGCGTATCGAACAAATGGGCACGCCGCATGAAACGACGGGCTGCCTCCACAGTGACCTTGATTTCGGCGGCGCACATATGCCGGAAAGAAAGACCGGAATGGAAAAACTGAAAAGCTGAAAGACTGAAAGGCTGAAGGTCC